>JBATDO010000421.1:0-25031 GCA_049663505.1 Sphingorhabdus sp. | reverse complement strand
TGAAGGCCCTGGAGATCGGCCAGGACCGCGTTGATGAAAAGGAGTTGGTTCGCAAACTCGGAGGCATGACGGCACAATTTGCGGTCGCGCGCAGCGAGATCGAGCTGCAGGACGCGGTAGCCGCGGTTGGGACACCTGCAATCCTCAAGACGATCCGCATGGGATATGATGGCAAGGGCCAGGTGCGCATCGCGAGCAACAGCGACTTGGCAAGTGCTTGGCGCCGGGCCGGTGCGCAGCCATTGATCGCCGAGGCAATGGTGAAATTCGATGTGGAATTCTCGGTGATTCTCGTTCGCGGCGCAGATGGTGAAATTCGCTATTGGGACAGTCCGCGCAACCTTCACGAGGATGGAATTCTCGCGACATCCACACTTCCGGCCGGCCCATTGATCGAGAGTCAGCAAGTGGCAGCGCGCAAGATGGCAGCGGCGGTGGCTGGTGCGCTCGATTATGTTGGCGTGCTGACCTGCGAATTTTTTGCCAGTGGCGAAGGCCCCTTGTTCAACGAGATCGCGCCGCGCGTCCACAATAGTGGCCACTGGACGATCGAGGGTGCGGAAACCAGCCAGTTCGAGAACCATATCCGCGCGGTATGCGGTCTCCCCCTGGGGAGCACGGCCACTGTTGCAGAAAGGGTCGAGATGCAGAACCTCATCGGCCGGGACGGCGACCGCTGGTTGCAGCTGTTGAGTGACCCTGCAGCCAACGTCCATCTCTACGGCAAAGCGGAAGCGCGTCCGGGCCGCAAGATTGGACATGTGACACGCCTGTATCGCTGACTTGTATAGCACGATCTTTCAAGGCAAAGCAGGCGCCATGAATCACCCAGAAATCATTCTCGTCATGGCGCGCGCATCCAATGGCATAATCGGAAATGAAGGCGGCATGCCCTGGCATGTCCCGGCTGACCTGCGTCATTTCAAGCAAGTGACCAAGGGTCGCCCGATGATCATGGGGCGCAAGACCTTTGACAGCCTTCCAGGTCTGTTGCCTGGCCGCAGGCACATCGTCTTGACCCGCGACCTCGATTGGGAAGAAGAAGGTGCAGAGGCCGTGCATTCAGTCGAGCAGGCCTTGAAGGCCGCCAACGGCCCCCATGTCTGCGTCATAGGCGGCGCTGAAATCTACAATTTGTTCTTGCCCCTGGCGCACAGGATTGAGCTGACCGAAATCGACGCAGCACCCGTTGGCGACACGGTGATGCCCCAATTTGACCAGTTGCAATGGCGGGAAATGACACGCGAGCACCATGCAGCCGAAGGAAGCATTCCGGCGCATGACTTTGTCACGCTCGTGCAGAGGGAGAAATAATGCGCAAGAGGACATGGATAGCACTTGCCGTGCTGGGGACCGCTGCTGCAGGCTTTTTTGGCATCGCACCAGGCTATGTCGAAGGCAGCATGAACCAGATCGACGGCAAGCCACTCGTCAAGGTAAGCCAAGAAGCCAGCGCGTTGCACAAGACGCTCACAATTGTTGATCTTCATAGCGATAGCCTGATGTGGAATCGCGATATCAACGACAGGGCTGGCCGGGCCCACATGGATGTCCCGCGGTTGCGCGAAGGCAATGTCGCGCTGCAGTTATTCTCGTCGGTGTCGAAGACACCAAGGAACCAGAACTACGATGGCAATGGTGCAGATAGCGACAACATCACGTTGCTCGCAATTGCGCAGCTTCAGCCCGTCAAGACCTGGACCTCGCTGGTCGAGCGTTCGCTCTATCACGCAGCCAGGCTTGGTCGAGCAGTAGGAGCATCAAGTGGCCAATTGACCGCTATTGGCACCGTTTCCGATATGGATAACCTATTGCGGTCACGCCAGGGCAGCACAAAGCCAGTAGGCGCGATGCTGACAATTGAGGGCCTCCAGAACCTGGAGGGCAAGGCGGAAAATCTCGACAGGCTCTATGATGCCGGGTTCCGGATGGCGGGGCTCACGCATTTTTTCGACAATGAGCTGGGCGGTTCGATGCATGGCCTGAAGAAGGGCGGGCTTACTCCATTTGGCCGCTTGATGGTCTCGAACATGGAAGAAAAAGGCATGATCGTCGATATCGCGCATCTCAGCCATACAGGCGTTGCCGAGGTTCTTGCAAATGCCAGGCGACCAGTTGTGTCGAGCCACGGCGGAGTGCAGGCCACATGCAAGGTCAACCGCAACCTCACCGATGACGAGATACGAGGCGTTGCAAAGACCGGCGGAATAATCGGCATCGGTTACTGGGAAGGCGCCGTGTGTGATACTTCGCCCAAGGCAGCAGCAAAGGCGATGAAGCATGTCCGAGACCTGGTAGGGATCGGCCATGTCGCACTCGGTAGCGATTATGATGGTGCGACGACCATGCGGTTCGACACCTCGCAACTCGTCCAGGTCACACAGGCGCTGATTGATGAAGGTTTCTCGCACGCAGAGATAGGCGCGGTGATGGGTGGCAATGCGCTTCGTGTCATTCGCGCCGGGCTTGTGCCGATGGCAAGGGTTTCCGCCAGCAAATGAGCATTACACGTCTTTCTGCCGCCGAGGCCATGCCAGAGGCACTTCGCGGTGCAGTGGTGGCACTTGGCAATTTCGACGGGTTTCACCTCGGGCACCAAGCGGTCGCCGGCGAGGCCATTGCCCAGGCAAGAGATGCAGGTCGCCCTGCAATCATTGCCACTTTTGACCCTCATCCAGTTCGCTTTTTCGTACCCGACGCGCCCTGGTTTCGTCTCTCGACACTTGACCAGCGGCAAAGGCTGTTTGAAACTGCCGGGGCAGACGCGATGCTCGTGTTCGAATTCAACGCCGATATGGCGGCCACCACTGCCGAGGATTTCATCGCCAAACTGCTGGTCGAGCGCCTTGGAATATCAGCAGTTGTTACCGGCGAGGATTTCACTTTCGGAAAAGGACGTGGCGGCAATATCGACCTGCTACGCGACCGCGGCCGTGTACATGGTCTTGGTGCCACGGCGATGGGCCCTGTCGTGGATTCAGGCGGTATCATATCATCAAGCCGCATCCGCGCTGCCCTGCAAGCGGGAGACTGCGAGATGGCCACCAGGTTACTTACCCGTCCGTTCGCCGTCCAAGGGGTCGTTCAACACGGCGACAAGAACGGCAGGCTATTGGGCTTTCCCACCGCAAATATCGACATGGGTCACTATCTTCGACCGCGATATGGCATCTACGCAGTCAAGGGCAGGCTTCCGGATGGCCGGGTGCTTACAGGCGCTGCAAATCTGGGCATTCGTCCGAGCTTTGATCCCCCCAAGGAACTTCTCGAACCGCACTTTTTCGATTTTTCCGAGGAGCTATACGGCCAGACGATAGAAGTCGAATTCCATGCATTCATTCGCGGCGAGGAAAAATTTGACGACATGGATGCGTTGCGGACGCAAATGGCGCAAGACTGCGATACAGCACGGCAAATCCTGGGAGCTTGAACATGCAATTGACCAAGCGCCAAAAGATCATCTTGGTCATCATTGCCGCGATCCTCGTGCCATTGTCGTTTCTCAATGCGAGCTGGCTTGCGCCGACGCCCAAAGGCGAACCAAAGCTTATTGCGCACCGCGGCTATTATCACTTGTATGACAAGCGTGCGGCAGCCGGCCGAGACACCTGCACCGCACGGTTCATCTACCCTCCTGATCACGCGATATTTGAAAATACCCATGATTCGATCCAGATGGCTGCAGGATTGGGCGGCGACATCGTCGAGGTAGATGTGGCGCCTACCAAAGACGGGCGGATGGTGCTGTTTCATGACTGGACTGTCGATTGCAGGACCAATGGCAAGGGTGCGACCCGTGACCTGACGCTGGCTGAATTGAAGGCGCTTGATATCGGCTATGGATACACCGCTGACGCAGGGAAGACATATCCGCTTCGCGGCAAGGGAATCGGGCAGATTCCAACAGTTGAGGAAGGGCTTGAAGCCCTGCCTTCGCGACCCTTGTTGTTCAACTTCAAGTCCAGGAATGCAGCCGAGGCCGACCAGCTCTACGCGATCATCAAGGCTTCCGGTCGCGATAGCGTGAAACTGGGCGATGCATTTTACGGCGCGACCGCCCCGGTACGCAGAATGCAAAAGCTCATGCCTCGCAACTGGTCCTTCTCGATGAAGGACGATGTGATGGCGTGCACCAAGGATTATGCCCTCATCGGCTGGACCGGGATTATTCCCAAGAGCTGCCACAATAGTGTGCTGGGAATACCCATAAATTATCAGTGGATTATGTGGGGATGGCCCAACCGGCTGATCGCGAGGATGGAGAGCGTCGGGGCAAGGGTAATTGTCTTTGGGCCTCATGAAAGCGGCAAATCGAACGAGGGCCTGTCCCGGCCGGAGCAACTGGGGAGTATTCCTGCAAGCTTCAATGGGTATATCTGGGTCGAAGATATCGCGGCAATAGGGCCAGCGCTGACGCGCTAAATCTTGCGGAATGCACGTACCTCGCATAAGGCCGCCTCCAACATGACCGATATAACTGATTTCAAAGACACCGTCTTCTTACCCAAGACCGATTTCCCCATGAAGGCTGGCCTTCCGCAAAAGGAGCCAGTGATATTGGCGCGCTGGCAGGCGATGGATCTATACGGTCAATTGCGAGCCCGGCGTCGGGGTGCCGAAAAGTTCATCCTGCATGACGGACCTCCTTATGCCAATGGCGACATGCATATTGGTCATGCGCTCAACCATATCTTGAAAGACATGGTGGTTCGCACGCAAAGCCTGCTGGGCAAGGACGCGCCTTATGTGCCGGGTTGGGATTGCCACGGCCTTCCAATCGAGTGGAAGGTCGAGGAAGAATATCGCAAGAAGAAGCTCAACAAGGACGAGGTGCCGGTCACCGAGTTCCGTGCTGAATGCCGAGCGTATGCGCAAAAATGGGTTGATGTCCAGCGAGAGCAACTCAAGCGCCTGGGGATCAATGGCGATTGGGACAATCCCTATTTGACGATGGATTTTGCAGCCGAAGCAACGATCGTCACGGAACTGATGAAATTTGCCGAGAGTGGCCAACTCTACCGCGGAGCAAAGCCGGTAATGTGGTCACCTGTTGAAAAGACAGCCCTGGCCGAGGCCGAAATCGAATATGAAGACATCACTTCGACACAGATTGACGTGGCGTTCGAGATTACCAGTTCACCGATCGCCGAACTGGTGGGTGCCTTTGCAGTAATCTGGACGACGACACCCTGGACGATTCCTGTAAACCAGGCGATCGCCTACGGCAAAGATGTTGAATATGTCCTGCTCAAATCCGGTAGCGGGAGGAGTTACCTCGTTGCGGCACTGCTGGCAGATGGTTTTATTGCACGCATCAGGACTGATGAGGATCCACAAGCCCTGGAACGCACATGGAGCGGTAAAGGCTCGGACTTGGCCCAGTCGATCGTGCGACACCCGATGCACGCGCTTGGCGGCTTCTTTGCAAGGCCGCGCCCTATGCTTGCCGGCGAATTCGTTACCACCGATAGCGGCACCGGCCTGGTCCACATGTCGCCCGATCATGGTGAGGACGATTTCGACCTTTGCAAGGCCAATGGCATTGACCCGGTATTTGCGGTCGAGGGCGATGGAAAGTATCGCGGCGACTGGCTCTGGCTCGGTGGGCAGGGCAGCGTCATAAATCCCAAGTTCAATGCGCCCGACGGCCCGATATGCACAGCGCTCAGCGAAGCAGGCGGATTGCTGGCGGCGTCTGCAGACTACCGACACAGCTATCCGCATTCCTGGCGTTCAAAGGCCAAGGTCATCTACCGCTGCACACCTCAATGGTTCGTTCCGATGGACAAGGCGATGCCCGGTGGCACGTTGCGCGAAAAGGCAATGACAGCCATTTCGGAAACGAGATGGGTTCCTGAAAAGGGCCAGAACCGTATCACGGCGATGGTCGAAGGCCGGCCGGACTGGGTTTTGTCGCGCCAACGCGCCTGGGGCGTCCCGATCACGCTGTTCGTGGACCGCAAGAGCGGCGCCTATCTGTGCGACAACCAAGTGAACGAACGCATCATTGCGGCGATCCGCGAGGTCGGAGTGGATGCATGGTGCGACGAGCGCGCAGCCGAGTATCTCGGGAGCAACTATGCCGTTGCCGATTACGAGCGTGTCGTTGATATCCTTGACGTCTGGTTTGACAGTGGCTGCACGCATGCATTCGTGCTGGAAAGCGGCAAATGGCCTGACCTGGTTCGAGAGGGCCCGGCTGACCTTTACCTGGAAGGCAGCGACCAGCATCGGGGCTGGTTCCAGTCATCATTGCTGGAAAGTTGTGGAACCCGTGGCCGCGCCCCTTACAAGGCCGTTCTCACACACGGATTTACGATGGATGCCAAGGGCATGAAAATGTCCAAGTCGCTCGGCAATACGATCAATCCGCTTGATCTCATGCGCGATTCCGGCGCGGACATCCTGCGGCTTTGGGCGTTGAGCGTGGATTTTACCGAAGATCACCGCATCGGAAAGGAAATCCTGCAAGGCGTGTCCGACCAGTATCGCAAGCTGCGCAACAGCTTCCGTTACCTGCTTGGCGCGCTTGACGGATTTGGGGAGGATGAAAGGGTAGCCTTGGCAGACATGCCAGCACTCGAGCGCTATGCGCTCCACCTTCTTGCTGAAATGGATGCAAAGCTGAAACAGGCGGTCAATGATTTTGACTTCAACACTTATGTTCGCCTGCTAACCGACTTTGCCAATAACGACCTGTCGGCCTTCTTCTTCGATATCCGCAAGGATTGCCTGTATTGCGACGCGCCGAACGATCCCAAGCGCATGGCCTACCGCACGGTACTCGATATATTGTTCCATGCGTTGGTCCGCTACGCGGCCCCCGCCCTGGTGTTCACGGCAGAGGAAGTCTGGCAGACACGTTTTCCCGACGAAGCGAACTCGGTGCATTTTGCCGAGTGGCCTGAAATTGATCCCCGCTGGGTCAATGAAGAACTGGCAGTCCAATGGGGTCAGCTGCGCGAACTGCGCGGCCAGGTCACCGAAGCCATTGAACCGATGCGCCGGGAAAAGATCGTGGGGTCAAGCCTGCAGGTCGAAGTCTCGCTCCCGGAATTTGGTGAAAGCCTGTCTGACTACAGCAATGTAGACTTGGCCGAGCTTTTCATCACATCGACCGCTCGGCCCGTCGCGGGGCTCGACGCACCAAAAGTGCAGCCGACCACCAACCACAAATGTGGCCGCTGCTGGCGGCACCTGCCCGAGGTTGCCGAGGACAACAGCCTGTGCGACAGGTGCGAAACTGTTTTGAACGGAGCTGCATGACTACCAACATTTCCCGCTTCCGGCTGCAGGGCCTGATGATTGCCAGCATGATTTTCATCGTCGACCAGACGGTAAAATTTGCGATGATTGGCCCACTGCAGCTCAAGAGCAGGGGCAGTATCCACATCATATCCTTCTTCGATCTCCGCTGGGCCGAGAATCGCGGAGTGTCGATGAGCTTTCTGACGGCGGACAATGATGCCGAGCGGTGGATGCTGGTCGGGTTGACCGCGGTCATCGCAATCGGCGTGGGCGTTTGGATGTGGCGCGAGAAACTGCGCGGTGACGTGTTGGCGCTCGCAGCAGTGCTGGGTGGTGCCGCTGGAAATATCGTCGACCGTGTCCGCTACGGCTACGTGGTCGATTATGCCGATTTGCATTTCGGAGCTTTCCGTCCATTCTACATATTCAACCTGGCCGACGCTGCGATCACTATCGGCGTGCTGATATTGCTTGCCCGCGCCTTCTTGATGCGCGAAAAGGATCCTGTTCAGGAACCGGCAAGCGGCGCGGACATAACGGAGACACCATGACGCGGAAATTTATCTTATCGGCCACCGCATTGACTGCGATGGCAACGCTTGCAGGCTGCGGATCGACAGGCGTTTTCGATCGCGAAAGGCCCGATGAGTTTGCAGTGACACGCTCAGCACCGCTTGCAATTCCGTCGGAATACACGCTGCCTGCGCCGCAACCAAAGGCGCCGCGTCCACAAGAAGGCGACACCAAGCAACAGGTGCTCGACGCGATGTTCGGAACATCAAAGCCAAACCCATAAACATCGCTCAATTATGAATGGATGCGTGAAGTGATGACAAAGAAACTGCTCCAGATCGGTTCAGCGATGCTCGTGATGACGAGCCTTGCAGGGTGCGCCTCAACCGGCAAGGCTGCGCGTGACTTGTGGAACTTGGACATCACGAAGGACCAGTCGCAAGCGCAACCGGTAGCCGGACGTGCAGCGCCGCTCGTCGTCCCACCTGATTTTGCCCTTGTTCCAGCAACCACAAGTGCGGGGCGTTCTCAGGAAAGCGGCGGACAAGAGCAAGTCCTGGAAACTTTGTTCGGCGGCCCTGCCGCACGATCGGCAGCCGAGCGCTCGATTTCCACATCTGCTGGTTCGGCTGAATTGGGTATTCGATCGTCCGTGGGTGACCCCAAGACCACGACGGTCAACAAGGGATCGATCACCCGCGACATTATCGCAGCTCCCGAAGGGGACGGCCAGACGGCCCAGGCGGTCATACCCAACTAAATCCGCTAATCGGATCGGCTCGCCGAAATCTAGGTTGAACAGCCGGGCCGGAGGCCAGGCTCAAACCGGCTGAACGCATCTGCAAATGATCTGGCAGGGGTCAAAGAAGTCCGACGCGTTGCTCGGCTCCTGGCGATTGCTATCAGGCGCTGACGCTGGCCCCTTCAACTCCTGCACTGTTGTGGCGAAGCGCCTTCAGCACGGTATCGACGATCTGCGGCGCGTTGAGTCCAGCCTCGTCATACTGCTTTTGTGGGTTGTCATGTTCCTGGAATATGTCGGGAAGCCGCATTGTCCGGATTTTCAGGCCAGTGTCCATCAGGCCGAGGTCGCTTGCAAGCGTGAGCACGTGCGCACCCAGGCCGCCAATTGCGCCTTCTTCGACCGTCACTACGACCTCGTGGGTCGCAATCAGGTGCCGAATGAGCTCCTCGTCGAGCGGCTTGGCAAAGCGCAGGTCAGCAACCGTGGTGCTCAATCCCTTGGCATCGAGTGTATCGGCCGCCCGTATGGACTCGGCCAAACGCGTGCCGAGCGACAGGATGGCCACCTTCTTGCCTTCGCGAACGATCCGGCCCTTGCCGATTTCCAGCTGTTCAGGAGACGCGGGAAGTGGAACGCCTGTTCCGTTGCCGCGCGGGTAGCGAAATGCAATCGGGCCGCTGTCATGCATGGCTGCAGTGTAAGTCATGTGGACCAGCTCAGCCTCGTCGGCCGGAGCCATCACGACCATGTTGGGAAGCGTCGCCAAGTAGGTCACGTCAAACGAACCGGCGTGAGTGCTGCCATCGGCGCCTACCAGGCCAGCGCGGTCAATTGCAAAGCGCACCGGCAGGTTCTGGATCGCGACATCATGGACCACCTGGTCATAAGCGCGCTGGAGGAAGGTCGAGTAGATCGCGCAAAATGGCCGCATGCCTTGTGCTGCAAGACCGGCGGCGAATGTAACGCCGTGCTGCTCAGCGATCCCCACGTCAAAGGCCCTGTCGGGATGAGCCTGGGCAAATTTGTCTATTCCCGTTCCTGACGGCATCGCGGCCGTAATCGCGCAGATGAGCGGGTCACTGTCGGCCAGTTTGATCAATGTCTCGCCAAAAACATTCTGATAAGCAGGCGGGCCACCGCCTGGACCCTTGTCCTGCTTGCCGGTGATGACGTCGAACTTGACGACGCCGTGATATTTGTCGGCCGCTGCCTCTGCGGGCGCATAGCCATGACCCTTCTTGGTCACGACATGGACCAGCACCGGTCCCTCGGCATTATCACGGACATTCTCAAGCACGGGGATCAGCTGGTCCAGATTGTGCCCATCGATGGGTCCGACATAATAGAAGCCCAGTTCTTCGAACAAGGTGCCGCCCATTGCCAGGCCGCGTGCAAACTCTTCTGCCTTGGAAGCGGCATCATGAACGCGGCGCGAGAGCTTTCTCGCCAGCTTTGAGGCAAGCTTGCGCAGGCCAAGATATTCACTCGATGACACAAGGCGAGATAAATAAGCCGACAGCCCGCCAACGGGGGGGGCAATAGACATGTCGTTGTCATTGAGGATGACAACAAGGCGGTTGCCTGCCGCCTGCGCATTGTTCATGGCTTCATAGGCCATGCCTGCCGACATTGCGCCGTCTCCGATGACTGCAATCGCCTTGCCAGGCTGGCCTGCAATCTTGTTGGCAACCGCAAAACCCAGCGCGGCAGAAATCGACGTGGAGCTATGCGCAGCGCCAAAGGGGTCATATTCGCTCTCGCTGCGCTTGGTGAAGCCCGAGAGTCCGCCCCCTGTGCGCAGTGTGCGGATTCGGTCGCGCCTGCCAGTCAGTATCTTGTGCGGATAGCATTGATGGCCAACATCCCAGATCAACCGGTCTCGCGGCGTATCAAACACAAAATGTATGGCAGTCGTCAATTCGACGACGCCAAGGCCTGCGCCGAGGTGGCCTCCGGTCACGGAAACGGCAGAGATCGTCTCTGCTCGCAGTTCATCTGCGAGCTGGCGAAGCTCTGACACATGCAACTTGCGCAAATCTGCAGGAATATTGACCTTGTCGAGCAAGGGCGTGTCGGGCGTGTTAGACATATGAAACAGCTTTAGCGACGTTTTGCAGTACTGTCGAACAGGTAATTAGACCGTATTCAGTCGCAGTGGGCGCACCTGCCGCGTACCTCGATGACAGGGCGTACATGCGCAAATCCTGCGCTTTCTGCAGCTGCGCGGACATTTTGCGTCAGCTTGTCGTCATCGATGTGCGTAGCGGTCCCACAAGAATCGCAGATCAGGAAGATGCAGTCGTGAAGGCAGCCCGGGTGCGAATTGGCAATATAGGCATTGGCACTTTCAACCCGGCGGGCAAGGTTGGTCGCAACGAACAGGTCGAGAATTCGGTACACGCTGTTGGGTGCTACGCGCTTGCCTCGCTTTTGCGAAACGAGGTCCGCGATATCATAAGCGGAGGCTGGCTTTTCAAATGTCGAAAGCACCGAAAAGATATCGGCGCGCATGTCGGTCCACTGCTCGCCTGCACTGGTCAACGCATTTTGCGCTGCTTGCGCCAGCGAGGCGCCTTCATGTTCGTGATGATGATGATGTGATGCCATCAGGCCAATGTAGGCCTTGCAGGCCACCGGGTCAATGCGAGGCGCGGTGGTTCAGGTCGTGACCGAGTGCAAGTATGCCTGCACCCAAAATAGTGTATAAAATCTCTGTTCCGCCATGTGGGAGGGTGAGCGCGCCTGCCATCATGCCAATACCAAGTGAACCAATCGCGGCTGGCATGACAAAGCCATGTTCCCACAAGCCCTTGCCAAGTGCCAAAATGCCGAACAAAATTGCCAGCAACAAGCCGAATTCATGGATTGCAGGATCAAGCAACATGCCACCTGCAGATGCCAGGAACACCAGGATGATCGATGTCGCCAGGCAATGGACAAGGCACAATCCGGCGATGCTCAACCCGAGCCCATCCCAACGCCATGTTTTCCACACCTGTGTCATTACAAAATCGCCCTAGACCGATTCGCCGGACGTTACAACATATCATTTTGAATTTGTGCCAGGTGGTCGCGCAGATTTAGGGAGGATGCGCGAACAATCGAAGCTTCTTGCTTTTAATCGATATTCGGCCAAAATTGGCCACCGAAATATGGCGAGAGGCAAGCGCAATGGACAGAAATGATCGCAACTTGATAGCCGAACTTGGAGCCGGAATACATCGCCGGGAGATGATACGCGGCGCTGCGATGCTCGGGGCGGGTGCGGCGTTCATGCGTCCCTTGCCGATGTTTGCAAAGGAAAGCGGCATGGCTGACGTGCGCAAGGCGGTGCTGGCTGGCCGTGATGCCTCGCTCAAGCGTATCCGTGACTGGATCGCCCTGCCCTCTATCGCGGCCGAGAACCGCAACATGCCCGAAGGCGCGGCCTATATGGCCGAACTCGCGCGCGAGGCAGGTTTTGCCAATGTCGAGATTGTCCCCACCGATGGCCATCCAGGCGTGTTCGGGACCATCGACGTTGGCGCAAAGCGGACATTGGGCATTTATTTCATGTATGACGTGAAACAATATGACGCTCGCGAATGGTCGTCGCCGCCCCTCGAGGGACGCATGGTCGAGCGTCCCGGTTTTGGCACTGCGATCATGGGACGCGGCGCCACCAACCAGAAGGGGCCCGAGGCAACCTTTCTCGCGGCACTTCATGCGATCAACGCAGCGGGACGCAAGCTTCCAGTCAACATCGTCCTGGTCTGTGAGGGCGAAGAGGAAATCGGTTCGCCCCATTTTCGTCAGATTGCCACCAAGCCCAATGTGCTTGCTGCCCTGCAAAAATGCGAAGGCATTTTCATTCCAGCAGGCTGGCAGGACAAAAATGGCAATGTCTCGGTCAATCTGGGCTCGAAGGGAGTTATCGAGCTCGAGCTTGTCGCCAGCGGAGAAAAATGGGGGAGAGGGCCCAAAGGTGATGTCCATTCCAGCCTGAAGGCGATGATCGATTCACCTGCCTGGCGGCTGGTCGCAGCGCTCAATACGCTCGTCACCCCTGAAGGCAACACGCCGCTCATCGACGGGTGGTTCGAAAATGTTCGTCCGCTGACAAGCCGGGAAAAAGCGCTGATTGCCGAAGCCGCAAGGCTTGGTGACGAGGCGCAGCAAAAGGCCATGCTCGGTGTTACACACTGGATTGACAACCTGTCCTATCCGGATGCGCTCGTTCGGCTTGCGCAAGAACCGACGGTCAATATCGAGGGGCTTGTCGCGGGCTATACCGGCCCTGGCGGCAAGACAATCCTGCCCGGCCGCGCGGTTGCCAAGCTCGACCTGCGGCTTGTTCCCAACCAGACCCGCGCCGAGGCGGAGAAGAAACTGCGCGCCCATCTCGACAAGCGCGGTTTCACCGACATCGAGATGAACGTCAGCGGTGGTTACGACCCGACCGAAGCTTCTGAATCGAGTTTGCTCATCCAGACCGAACTGGCCACTTATCGCAAGCTGGGGGTTCCAGCGAACCTCAATGCACGCCTGGCGGGCAGTTGGCCCGGTGCCACGTTCACCGCCCCGCCGGTGTCCATCCCTGCCGGCCATTTCGGCCTTGGTCACGGGGGTGGTGCGCATGCACCGGACGAATATTACCTGATAGATTCGACCAATCCCAAGGTCGCAGGGCTGGTCGACGCAACAATGGGCTATGCCGAGTTTCTTTATATGCTGGCTGGGATGAAGTAGCGCCCACCTGACGGTTTTTGCAATCTTCGGCATCCAGAATGCAACAGCACAGGTGGACGTTGCGCTTGCCAGCCACCGCGCCGCCGCGCATATCGGCGATCATGGATACAACGCTTCGTTCACAGATCCCAGTCTCTCGCTCGCAAGGTCGCCCTGAACCACTGATCCGCTGGTTGATGTTCGTTGCCCTCTTGGTGTTCGCGATGGTGGTTGTTGGCGGGATCACGCGACTTACCGAATCAGGATTGTCGATTACCGAATGGAAGCCGATCACCGGGGCCTTGCCTCCGTTGAACGAAGCTGCTTGGACGTCTGAGTTCGAGAAATACAAGCAGATCCCTGAATATACACAGATTAACGGGCCAGCTGGCATGACGCTTGCCGAGTTCAAGTTCATCTATTTCTGGGAATGGGTACACCGCCTGCTTGGGCGCGTGATCGGTATTGCCTTTGCACTTCCGCTGGCATGGTTCTGGATCAAGCAGGCCATCCCTGCCGGTTACAAGCCCCGGCTGCTGGCGCTGATGGCACTTGGCGGCCTGCAGGGCACGATCGGATGGTGGATGGTGAGTTCGGGCCTGTCTGCCCGCACGGACGTAAGTCACTACCGACTAGCGGCCCATCTGCTGACCGCACTTTTCATTTTGGGTGGACTGGTTTGGACAGCGCTTGATTTAAGGATGCTCGACCGCGACCCGGCGGCGCGACCAGCAAAGATTACCAGGTTTTCAGCGGCGGTACTTGCCATATTGTTCATCCAGCTGCTCTTTGGCGCATGGGTTGCTGGCTTAAATGCAGGTTATGTTTCAAATAGTTGGCCGATGATGAACGGCCATTTCCTGCCTGAGGGAATAGATGTTTCAAGGGGACTTGGGCAGGCCCTGGTGAACGATCCATTCTTAACCCATTTTGTTCACAGATGGTGGGCATGGGTTACTGTACTAGCACTCGTCATGCTTGCCCGTCGAACCAGAGCGGCAGGGTTCCGCCCCGCCTCCATCACTATTCACAGCGCCTTTGGCATCCAGATATTGCTGGGTATCGCCACGGTCATGACGGGTGTGAACATCATCCTGGCGGTTTCGCACCAGGCTGTGGGTGCGTTGCTGGTCGCTGCTACGGTTTGGGGTGCGCATATACTCGGAAGGCAACATTTGAATGGCTGAGATCGCGCTTATCTACGCTCTCTTCCCGACAGCAGGCGAGGGGCATGACGTGTGCCGCAAGTTGCTCGAGGAACGGCTGATAGCCTGTGCCAACCGCCTGCCAATGGTGATTTCGCATTTTCGTTGGGAAGGCGAAGTGGACGCACGCGAGGAGCACCCGGTGATATTCAAGACGAGCGCTGCGAAGGCAGATGCAGTCATGAAGCGTATTGCAGCGCTCCACCGTTATGACGTGCCCGCCATTGTTCGCCTTTCAACGCAGGGCGCCCATGCACCTTTTGCCGACTGGGTCATTTCGGAAACGACCTGAATAGCCAGAAGGTATTATTTTACCCGTCGCAAAACCCCCGCTTTTGCTTGACTAATGAGTGGTTGATCGCCATTAGCCCCGCTTCGCGTGTCGGGTTATCATGATTCCCTTGCACAAAACATATAATCCCGGAGGTTCGATTAGCGCCCATGAAAACGCTATCCAGAGTAACGAAATCGATCCGTCCGCAGGACGTCGAAAAAGACTGGCTCATCATTGATGCAGACGGTCTGGTTGTAGGCCGTGTTGCCTCGATCATCGCCAATATCCTGCGCGGAAAGCACAAGCCCAGCTACACACCGCACGTTGATTGCGGCGATCATGTCGTCGTCATAAACGCCGACAAGGTGAAGTTCACCGGCAACAAGCTGAAAGACAAGGTCTATTACCATCACACCGGTTATATCGGCGGGATCAAGGCCATCACTGCTGAAAAAATTCTGGACGGCAAGTTTCCTGAGCGCGTGCTTGAAAAGGCTGTTGAGCGCATGGTGCCGCGCGGTCCTCTGGGTCGTGCGCAGATGCGTGCGCTTCACCTCTACAATGGTAAAGAGCATCCGCATGACGGCCAACAGCCCAAGCCGCTCGATATCGCTTCCATGAACCGCAAGAACAAGGTGGGTGCATAATGTCTGAAACTGCAACTACACTCGCTGATCTCGAAACACTGGGCACTGATGCACCAAAGCAGATCGCCGCGGTTATCCGTGAACAGGAACTCGATGCACAGGGTCGTGCCTATGCAACCGGTCGTCGCAAGGACGCAGTTGCCCGCGTATGGATCAAGCCAGGCTCGGGAAAGATCGTTGTCAACGGTCGTGACCAGACGGTTTATTTCGCGCGCCCTTCACTGCGCCTGGTGATCAACCAGCCGTTCGATGTCGCTGAACGCCGCGACCAGTATGATGTCATGGTCACCGTAAAAGGTGGCGGACTTTCTGGCCAGGCCGGTGCGGTAAAGCACGGCATCGCGCAGGCACTTTCGAAATTCGAGCCGATGCTTCGCGGTGCGGTAAAGGCGGCCGGGTTTCTTACCCGTGACAGCCGCGTTGTCGAGCGCAAGAAATACGGCAAGGCGAAGGCTCGCAAGAGCTTCCAGTTCTCGAAACGCTAAACAACTATTGCAGGAGCACGGGACAAAAGTCCCGGGTCTGCTGGGGAAAGGAAAGGCGGCTCTTTGCAGGGCCGCCTTTTTCTATGTGCGGGCTGCCCACGATGACGTCCTGACCCATGTCCACGTCAAATGGGCAGCTATCTGTGCGGCCGTCAACGCCACGAGATGTCGTGGCTGAAGGACAAGCAAGGCAAAACGCCACGCGACGCGATGCAATTTACCGCTGCTTTACCAATCTTCGTTACCATAAGGAGCCAAAGAACCGTCCAATCGGAACATTATGATGCGTGATTTCAGCCATTTCAGGGATATGTTCGCCTTCTTCACGGATCTGAAGGGTGAATGGGCCTTGTTGCACCGTTCGGCACAGATCGAAAATCGTGACCTGATGCTTGCCCAATTAAGGGCGGCTGGTAACTCGCACGTGGCGGTGTTCTTGTCCGGCCTCGTTACGATGTGGCCTTCTCTGGCTATTCTGTGGTTTGGCGGCGCGAACCCCCATTTCAGTCAATATGGCGCACCCTTGTATACCGTTGCAGCGATTGTTGGTTACCGTGTGCATATCCGCATAAAGGCATATGACGCTGCGGCTGATCCCGATGGCCGATATCTGCTTTTCCTGCGACGCCTGTTCATCCTGCAGGTATCAGTTGCGTCGTTTAGTTGGGTGCTCCTGCTTGCTGACATCTGGAGCTATCACCAGGATATCGGGCTGGTCGTTGCAAGCGCGATGACCTTCGGTTTGATCGCGATCGGGGCGCTGATTTATCTGTGCCTGCCAGCGGCGATGGTCATGTGGCTCTCGATACTTACCATCGGAAGCACCATATCTGCGACATATTCCGACATACAAATGCCCTGGTTCTATTACGCCGGCATTGCCATTTTTGGCCTGTCGCTTCACCGTGTCGGCATGATCCAGTGGCGATCATTCATGCAGTCGGTTGACAATGCACAGGCCTTTGCCCGGACCCAAAGGGAATTTTTCGCAACGGAACAGGAGCGTTTGGCAGCAATTGAAACCGAGAGGCGCAACACAAGTGCTGCACGCGCCGAAGAGCGCGCCCGGGCCGACACAAACCGGCATGAAGCCATGACGGCACTCGCGAACGAATTCGAGCACTCCGTCCATGCAATTATCGACGTCATGGAGGCAGCCGTGCGGGCGGTCGGGGAATCTTCACAGCAGCTGGCAGCAATCGGATCCCAGACCCGTGAACGCACTGATGCGATGGCTGACATGGCATCTAACATGAGCAGCGCGATCCAGATGGTAGCCGCCGCCACCAGGCAACTGAGCGATTCAGCCGACGCGATCTCTGGGCAGGTCCAGGAGCAAGTGATTGCGTCTGATGCAGCCACTGCAAGCAGCAAACAGGGCAGTGGCGTCATGGCGCATCTGGCTGGCGAGGCCGAAAAGGTGGGCGCTATTGCTGCAATGATCCAGGATGTTGCGGGCAAAACCAACCTGCTTGCCCTAAATGCGACGATAGAGGCGGCGCGTGCGGGCGACGCCGGCCGTGGCTTTGCCGTGGTCGCACAGGAAGTCAAAAGCCTTGCCAACCAGACTCACGGCGCAATTGGCTCAGTTACCGCCACGGTCTCGACGATCAAGGAACAGATGGACAATGCCGCCCGCATGGTGGGCTCGGCTGCTTACAAGATGGGACAGGTCCAGCAAGGCGCGGGCAATATCGCTACTGCGGTCACTCAGCAGCAGGCGGCAACACGCGACATTACAAACCATGCAGAGCATGCAGCACAAGATGCAGAACATGTCCGCGAATTCAGCAAGGAGGTAAATGTTGCAGCCTTGCAGGTCGGCGAGGTCGCAGACGAAATGCAGCACGTAATGGCAGGGCTGGAAAGCCGCGCCGTGGCGCTGCGCGAAGCAAGTCGCAGCTTCCTTGATCGGCTGCGTGCAGCTTAATCAAGCAGGCGAATGACCAATCTGATCTTGCTAGCTATTCGTTCGATATCGGCCCCGAAACGTTCGACGAGCCGGTCGGGATCCAACCCGATCATCTCGAAAATCTGCGGTGCCGAGAGAGACAAGCGCAACGTAGGTGCCCACTCTCCACTCGTCTGTTTCAGGCATTTGACAGGCTGCCCCAAGTGGCAAATTTCTGCCGCAGACAGCCGTTCCCCCGCCGTCATGAACTGGTCTGAAAGATCGGTGTACAGGCCACGATAGACCTCGCGGGCCTGTTCGACACTGAGCGGCTTGCCTGTCTTTGCGTACGGCTCGGTCAACTCGATGACATAGAGCATTTTGCGGTCTAGCGGATGGCACGGATATTCGCCGTCCAGGTGATCGCCTGCCGCTGGATCATTGGCAGCGCCCTCGATCAGCCGAAACGGCATAGTGATGGGGAGGCAGCGCATCGCTGTCCCAAAAGCTGCAATCACTGCGTCGACGCGGGCCATGGGCATCGCAAGCAGGCGTTCGAGTTCGAACAGCCCCGCCTCGAGACGCAAGAGCAGTCCAAAATTGGTCTGTGACGGAAGCAGGTCATCTGTATCGATCCATGCGGTCGGCATGTCACCGCGTGCGAAGAAATGGGCAAGTCCTTGCGGCGCTGGCTTGCCGGAATTCATGCGCGCTGACAGCTCGGGAGGAACAAGAGCCCAGGCACTGAAGGGTGGGCCCCCGATAAACTTGGAACCGGTCAGGAAAATACTCGCGCCCCGCGAGAGGTAGGACTGGATGGTATCGGGCGATATTCGTCCCTGGCATGCATCTACCACCAGGTCGACTGCATCGCCGTGCGCCTCTAGCAACTGGTCAATTGCCGCAAGGCTCGGGGTGACGATGCCGGTTTTTGACCTGTGGATGACATGTACCAAGGGACGACCACCCGCGGCGATTACGGCACCGGCAGCCTCGAGCAACATCGCTGCATAATCGTCGTCTGCACGCACAGGTCCATTTTCGGTGCGCGTTTTCAACGTCTGGACTGACACGATATCTGCACCAAAACCAGGCAGGCTCGTGCCCTTCTCGACAACCAGTCCCAGTGCTGTGCGCGCGGCAAAATATTGCCCGGCCTGCGAATACAGGCAGCCACTGCCGACTTCGTCGACTTCGACCACGATATTGGTCACGGGCTGGCCGCTCTGCAAGGCAAGCGCCAGCGCGAGATATTCCAGATCCGTGCCCGACGCGCCAAAAGCAACGTCCACATCGCAAGCGAGGCCATAGACCATTCGAATCCGCGCCCGCGCATTACGCAGGAAGCGCGTATAGGCGGCAGTCTCGCTTTCGCCAGCTGCCACGGCCACGCGAAGCTGGTGGTGTACAGCATGCGCATGCGCATAGGCTGCTGCCGATATCGAGCTCGCAGTAGATGAGGAATAGCTGATCGCCCGGACGGGTTCGGGCGCGCAGCCGTAGCTGTTCAGCCCACTTTGCTCGTCCAGCGTGATCCGGTCGTCGCCGCCTGCGCTCATCAATACCGAAGTTGGCCAATCAAGCATTGATATTTCGGCGTCGGCCATGTTGAACCCTCTCATGCTGGCGATATCGCCTCAGTACTGCCATAATACGGCTATAGCGACCGCCGATACACAAAACTAGATAAGAGCCCAACCTATGTCTGTCGAACTGATCAATCCCATAAAAAAGCTAACCATTCCGGCACGCTACCGCGACAAGATCAGGCTTTTGTTTATTGCAAAACATGCGCTGGGCGATGGGTCGCGCGATACGGTGGATGGTGATCATGCAGTCTATCACCGCGAGGTTCGCGATACACTTGAAGCGATGGGTCTGAATGTCACGGCAGCGAACAGCCCGGAAATCCTGTTCACCAAGCCTGAAGTGGACTTTGTGTTTTCGCTGCTCAATCGCGGCGGATATCTCAATAGCGAATTGCTGATGCCGACGCTGTGTTCACGCCTTGGCATTCCCTATCTTGGCGCCACGCCGATCTTGCGCGGGCTTTCCGATGACAAGCATCTGATGAAAATGGCCGCGCGGGCCCGCGGCGTCCCGACGGCTCCTTCGGCGATCTTCCGTCGCGGTGCGCCCGTCGTGCAGTTTACCGACTGGACTGCTGAGCGCTTCGTGATCAAGCCCAACGCGTCATCGGCAAGCTGGGGCGTGTCGGCACAAAGCGATTGGAACGGCGTCAAGGAAGCGGTCAAGGCCTTGCATGAAGAAGGGCACGACGCGCTGGTAGAGCCATTCCTCTCGGGCATCGACGTGGAGCTCCCGGTTATCGGGGCACGCAAGGCACAGATGTTACCGTTGATGCGCTTTGATCATGATACCGAGGTGTTGCGTACTTACGCGGAAAAGCGTGGTTTTGAGGCCTCGGAAGCAAAGCTTGTCCAGGAGACCGATCCTGCATTCATTGCAAAGGTCCAAGGCCTGACGCAGCATTTGCTTCCAGAGTTGTGGCCGTTTGACTATGGCAGGTTCGAGTTCCGCCTTAACCCTGCGACAGGCGAGATCAACTTCCTAGAAGTCAATCTGCAATGCAATTTGTGGTCGCAGCGGGTGATCGGCAAGGCTGCTGTATTGGCCGGTTGGACCTATCCTGAATTGCTCGAAACGATACTGGCAGGCAGCATGGCGCGGCAAGGCGTGATAGAGCTCGACGACCAGGATTGGTGAGGCGACGCGCTTAATCATGGGAGCGTATCATGGACGCATGCAGACCTGCATGGGACCGGCCTGTTCGCACCAGGTGCATTTGATCTTTGGGTTAGCGGCCCATTTTTTTCTGACGCCGTCGCTGCACTGAAGACCCTATTCCCATGGCCTCGCGGTATTTGGCAACCGTGCGACGCGCAATGTCAAAGCCCTTTGCGTTGAGAAGGTCGACCAACGTGTCGTCCGACAGGATCTTTTCGCCCTCGCTATCGATCAGTGTCTTGATGTGGCTCTTTACCGCCTCGGCAGAGGCGCCGTCGCCATCAGCCGATTGAACGCCTGACGAGAAGAAATATTTTAGATCGAAAATCCCGCGATCGCAGGCGAGATACTTGTTGCTGGTAACGCGACTAACCGTCGATTCGTGCATTTCGATTGCATCTGCAACGTGGCGCAAAGTCAGCGGTCTCAAATGGGCAACGCCCTTGCGGAAGAACCCCTCCTGCTGCTTTACTACCTCGGTCGCGACCTTCACGATTGTGCGCTGTCGCTGGTCCATCGCCTTGATCAACCAGTTGGCATCGGCCATGCAGTCGTTCAACCAGGCCTTCGTGGCCTTGTCCTGGCCCAGCTCGGCCACATAAGTGCGATTGATCAAGAGGCGTGGAAGATTGGCGCTGTTGAGTTCGATCGACCAGCCCGTCCCACGCGCGGTCACGAAAATATCGGGTGTGATTGCAACACTATCCTCGCTTTCGAAACGACAACCGGGCTTTGGGTCATAGCCTCGAAGTTCAATGAGCATGTCCCGCAGGTCCTCGTCGTCAACCCTGCAGACGCGCTTTAGCTGGTCAAATGCTCCCTTGGCGACAAGATCGAGATTATCAATCAGCTTAGCCATGCAGGGATCGTAACGGTCCGCTTCCCTTGCCTGCAGCGCGAGGCATTCTGCAAGATCGCGGGCGCCAACTCCCGTGGGATCGAAACGCTGGACTGCTGTCAATGCCGATTCCATGTCAGCCATCGCCACGCCCAACCGGTGCGCCATCGCAAGCAGGTCAGCGCCCAGATAACCGGTCGCCTCAATCTGTTCGATGATCTGCTGGGCGAGGAACAGGTCGCGCCCGGACAGGCTCGTCCCGGCTTGCGCCATCAAATGCTCACGCAGCGAAATATCCCGGGCGGCAAAGCTGTCGAAGTCAGGGCCATCGCCATCGAATCCCGATGCCATGCCGCTGCCTGAAAGACCCAGCATGCCGTCTGCACCTCCGACGCTATCCGCCACACCGTCGTGGTGAAATGTCTCTGCGCTGAAATCAACATCAAGAGCTTCGCTTGCAGCCATGTCTGTGCCGCCCAACACTTCATCGCTACCTCGTTCGCCGCTCTGGGTAGATGCGACCGGTTGGTAGTCGTCGGATGGTGATTCCGGTGCTGCGTCGGCCGAGCCAGTTTCGAGAACGGGGTTGCGCTCGACCTCCTCTGCGATGAAAGCCTCGATTTCCATCGATGACAATGCAAGCAACTTGATCGCCTGCTGTAATTGCGGCGTCATAACCAGCGACTGGCTTTGTCGTAGATCGAGGCGGGGAGCTAAGGACATGGTTTCAGGACAGCCCTGTCAATCCTCCATCACATTTCAAAGCTTTCGCCAAGGTAGAGACGACGCACATTGGGGTCAGCGACAAGCGCTTCAGGTGATCCGGCAAACAAAACCTGGCCGCCATAGATAATGCAGGCACGGTCAACGATATCCAGTGTCTCGCGGACATTATGGTCAGTGATGAGGACGCCTATGCCGCGTGTTTTCAATTCCTTCACGAGGTCGCGGATGTCCGAAATCGAAATGGGGTCGATGCCTGCAAATGGTTCATCAAGCAGCATGATCGAGGGATTTGCCGCCAGCGCCCGTGCAATTTCGCACCGACGACGTTCTCCTCCAGAAAGCGCCATGGCAGGTGCGCTTCGCAGGCGGATGAGACCGAATTCATCGAGGAGCTTTTCAAGCCGGGCTTCACGAGCATCGATGTCTGGTTCCGACATTTCCAGCACGGCTTTGATATTTTGTTCAACGGTCATTCCGCGAAATATCGATGTTTCCTGCGGTAGATAACCCAGGCCCAATATCGCGCGGCGATACATGGGCAGGGCTGTAATGTCTGCGCCATCGAGCGTGATGCGTCCGCTGTCCGGTCGCACCAATCCCATGATCGAGTAAAAACAGGTCGTTTTGCCGGCGCCGTTTGGCCCCAGCAAACCGACGACTTCGCCTTTTGCCACCGACAGGGACACATCAGTTAGAACCGCCCGCTTGTCATAGCTCTTGGCGATGGAAACAACGCCAAGGCCGGATTGCATTCCGGCTGGGGTGGTCGCGTCAGCGACCGGGGAAGGTGCAGTCATGCTGTCCATATCGAAGTGTCGCCCGCGAAAGTGCTGTTGTTATCATCGAGACAGCTAATGAATCGCGCGCAAATATGCAATTGGCATGATTCATGCCTGTGCAAATTTGCTCGATTTGGCGACAGTTAGTTTTTTCGCTGCGGCACGGTGAACGTGCCTTTGACACGTCCACCTGAATTGGTGGTACCGGGTGCACCACCCCCGTTGATGGTCGACCGGCCAGAATTCAGGTCAATAACCAATCTGCCGCCACTCAGCCGGTTTGCGCCTTGCGCAAGGTGCACGTTGCCGATGAGGGTGATCAGGTTCGCATTGAGATCGTAAATCGCTGCATTGCTGGTAGCGCGCAGGTCATCCTTGGTAATGATCACGCCACCTGTCGCGTCGAGCCGTTCAACGTCAATACCGCCATTGCTTGTATACGCAGCCGTCACGCGCGATGCCTTCATGGTGAGGCCCGCCTGTGTTGCTGTGACATTGCCAGTAAGTACCACGCGGTCAGCGCGATCCTGCAATTCGAGGGCTCCGGCATCGAAATTGACAGGTGCGTTGCTGTTGTGATTGCGGATCGTTTGTGCAGGCGATGCAGATGAGAGCAGCGCTGCACTGGCGATGGCGGCAAACAAGCCAAGATTTATAGGGCGTTTCATCATCGCGGCCTTACTTAATCGCATTCTGGTCTATACGCAAATGCACGCCGCCTTCGAGGCGGACAATGCGTGTATCAAGATTTGCCGTCAGTCGATTCGCACTGAACGTTCCCACCTTGGTGCGTCCGCTCACGGGTCCAAAACTCTGCATCGAACGGTCCTTGAGCGACAATTCGACATTGCTTGCAACCATGTCGAAGCCTGACGAATCCACTGCAAGAGGTCCATTGACGCGCATGGTCTCCTTGCCCAGATCGTAAGTGCCACGCTGGGCAATAATCGACGCTGGGCCATCGTTCAGCAGGATCTGACCCGACAGCGCGGTCATGTCCAGCACCGGGACGGCCGAGGTCTTTTGCACAGCACTTCCTGCTCGCAACGAAAAGGCACGTCCCTTGCTGTCCTCGCCGCGATAAAGTGCCTCGGTCAATCGCATCCGCTCACGAGCAAGGCTGACCTCATCCTTTGCGAGCACGAAACTGAGCTCCTGGGCACCCGAAAAGGGTGTGAATGCGAGGACTGCAACCAATATTCCGATGATACTGGGCAGAACGACGCGCAAGGACCGAATCAGGCGATCATGCCTGCCACCGGGCATCGCCCAGTCCTGGCGCTGTGTGCGTTCGAGGTCAGCAAGATCTGACACTGGTCTCAGCTGTGTCCGAAAATATCGATTTCGGGCCAGCCCGCCAGGTCCAGGTCAGCACGGTGCGGCAAGAATTCGAAGCAGGCCTGGGCCAAGGCTGTTCGGCCTTCGCGCTCCAGGCGATCAACAAACTGGGCATGGAGTCGGTGCAGGTACCGCACGTCACTTGCAGCATAATCTTTCTGCGCTTCTGTCAATTGTGGCCCGCCCCAGTCGCTGGACTGCTGTTGCTTTGAAATGTCGGTTGCCAGCATTTCCTTCACCAGCTCCTTAAGCCCGTGGCGGTCCGTATAGGTCCGGGTGAGACGCGACGCGATCTTGGTACAAAACACAGGAGTCGCAACGACATTGAGATAATGTGAAATGGCAGCAAGGTCGAAGCGGGCGAAATGGAAAAGCTTCAGTCTGCTTGGGTCTGCCAGCACCGCGCGCAAATTGGGGGCGGCATAGTCGGTCCCCGGCGCAAAGCGGACCAGATGTTCATCGCCCTTGCCGTCCGAAATCTGTAAAAGGCACAGGCGGTCTCGCGGGGTGATCAGCCCCATGGTCTCGGTGTCGACGGCAACAGGGCCAGCGGCCAACACGTCGGCTGGCAGGTCTTCTTCATGCAAAAATACGCTCATAATTGCCCTGTGCCCGACCACGCCCGCCATGGCAACCAGAACTGCGTTCAGCCCTTGTCCAGAGTGCCACGCAATATTTGCTATCGCGTAACCTTTTCTTGCGATATAGCTAGGGCTTGCGTGATCATGAAGGACCGCGCTTGTGATGTGCAGGACTGCCGCCCTTGACTGCATAGATTAGGATAGTTTGGGCGATGAGAAGGCAAGTAAGTAGTTATGGGTTTTGATCGCAAGCGTAACGGCAAGGGCCGGGACAAAAGAGACGGTTTTGGTGACGAAAGTTATGAT
>JBATDO010000420.1:0-12393 GCA_049663505.1 Sphingorhabdus sp. | reverse complement strand
CGCGATCGCAATGATGCTGCGCCAGACAGCTTCGCATCCCGACAAGGCGCTGAAGGCATCACGCAATTTTTCCGAGGATGTCATCAAGATCGTGACAGGCAAGTCGGACCTCGCGCCCGATGCCAAGGACAAGCGCTTCGTGGACCCGGCGTGGCGCTTCAACCCGTTTTTCAAGGCCGGGGCGCAATATTTTCTCGCGATCCAAAAGGGGGTTAAGGGCTATATCGAAGACTTGGAGATGGATGCCCTCGAGCGCGACCGGGCCAATTTCATTTCGCAGATCATCATCGATGCACTCGCTCCAACCAACAGCCTGATCGGCAATCCGGCAGCACAGAAGCGCATTGTCGATTCAGGCGGGCTCAGCCTCATTAAAGGGCTTAAAAATGCCTATAATGACCTGGTGCACAACGACATGATGGTGAGCCAGGTCAACAAGAAGCCATTCAAGCTTGGCGACAACATTGCAACGGCCAAAGGGGCTGTCGTGTACAGAGATGAGCGCTTCGAACTCATTCAATATGCACCGACGACCGACCAGGTCTATTCCATCCCGCAGCTCACAATCCCGCCCCAGATAAACAAGATGTACATAAATGATCTCTCGCCGGAGAAATCTATTGTCAAGTGGCAGACAGATCACGGCATCCAGCCATTCATGATTAGTTGGCGCAACCCCACCGAGGAACAAGGCGACTGGGGGATGGCCGAATATATCGACAGCTGCATCAAGGCGCTCGACGTGGTGTGTGAAATCACCGGCAGCGAGAAAGTGAATGTCTCGGGAGGCTGTTCTGGGGGGCAGACAATGTCGGTGCTTCTCTCCAAGCTCGCATCAACTCACGATGACCGTGTCAACGCGATCACGATGATGGTTTGCGTGTTGGAGCCGCACCCGGGCGACACCGAAGCAAGTTCGCTTGTCTCGCATAACGGTATCGCCCTCGCGCGCCAGCGCGCAGCAAAAAAGGGTGTAATCGAAGGATCAAGCCTCGCTCGCGGCTTTGCCTGGCTTCGGCCAAATGACCTCATCTGGAATTATGTCATTAACAATTACCTGATGGGCGACGACCCGCCCGCGTTCGACATCCTGTTCTGGAATGCCGATGCCACGAACTTGTCGTCGACATTGATGGGCGACTTTCTTGAGCTGTTCGAGGCCAATGCTTATGCGCAACCAGGCACCTTTGATGTAGCTGGCCACACGTTAGACTTGACCAAGGTCACTGGTGACATGTTCATTCTGGGAGGTACCACTGACCACATCACGCCATGGCAAGCCTGTTACCGTTCGACGCAACTTTTTGGTGCAAAAAACGTTGAGTTCATTCTAAGCCAGGCAGGACATATGCAAGCCATTCTCAACCCGCCAGGAAATCCCAAGGCGAAATATTGGAAGCATGCAAAAGGTAAAGCACCGGCCAGTGTAAAAGAATGGATGAAGGGTACCGAGGAAGTTGCCGGGAGCTGGTGGCCCTACTGGATGGAATGGCTTCACGACCGGTCGGGCAAGCAGGTCGATGCACCCACTATGCTTGGGAGCGGCGCAAATCCGGCCATGGAAGCGGCGCCAGGCCTGTATGTGCTGGAGTAGTATTCGCATCGTCCAGTTGCAAGCAAGGACACCAAATCAGCTGTTGCAAAGGTCGTTTCAGTATGACGGTTTAACTTGCGCATGCTCTTCGTTTGGTTAAACCACAGCCGGCGACCCCTAATAACAGAACAGGTGAAAAACTATGGCAAAGGGCCGCGAACCTAAGTTCAGCATGGAAACCGTCGACGGACGCACCTTGAGGGTGGCCTTGTGGCAGGCGTCCAAGCCCTCGAACAAGCTGCCGGTGCTTTTCTTCAATGGCATTGGTGCAAATATCGAGGCTATGGCGCCCATGGCGGACTTGCTCGATGATCGCGATTTTCTGACATTTGACATGCCTGGGGTGGGTGGTTCGCCTGACCCGGTGGTGCCCTACAATGCACCCTTGATGGCACGGGTGTCAGCCTTGCTGCTCGATACCTATGAAATGCCGGTGGTTGACGTCATGGGGGTAAGCTGGGGAGGGGCCATGGCGCAGCAATTCGCATTTCAAAATGGCGCCCGTACCAACAAGCTCATTCTCGTGGCGACGAGCGCGGGCATGCTCATGGTACCTGGCAATCCCGCTGCGCTTATCAAGATGGCCGATCCACGCCGTTACATTGATCCTGGTTTCATGGCCAAGCATTTCAAGACGATGTACGGGGGAAGTGCAGGTGGCAAGGAACAGCATATTGACCGGATCAAGCCGCCATCGAAGACCGGGTATTTTTATCAGCTGATCGCGATGCTGGGATGGACCAGCGCGCCTTTTCTTCCATTCATGAAAACGGAAACATTGATCATGATGGGCAGCGATGATCAGATCGTCCCGATTGCAAATGGCAAGTTCCTGAAGTTCCTTATCCCCAATAGCGAACTCGTAGAAATTCCCGATGGGGGTCATCTGTTCCTGCTAAGCCATGCCGAGGAGAGCATCTCGGCAATCCGTGGTTTCCTTGATCGTCGAACGGAACAGAAAAAGGCAGCTTAGAAGTTTTTGCCCGGAGCAACTCTGTTGCACTAGGGTCACAGGCCCGGAGCGAAATTGGCAGAAATACTGAATTGCTTGGTAAATTTTGTTAATTCCCCCTATCTATAGCAAAGGTATCGGGATGTAACCCGAAGCCTATCTCCCCCAGCGGATTCGTCCGCAAAAAGTCTATGAGGAAAACCATGAAATCTATTCATTTGCTGCTTGCCAGCGCGGCCGTGCTTGTGACTCCGGTCACTGCTGCATTCGCCCAAGAAACTGGAGCCGTTCAGGCTGAAGAAGCATCCATCGATGAGGCCTATGCCGATGATGAAATCGTCGTCAGCGCAACGCGCAGAGACCAGGCGGCGCAAGACGTGCCTCTTTCAGTTAGCGTTGTTGCCGGCGAACAACTGGCCAATGCCGGTGTCGTTGATATTCGCGGAATCCAGCAGCTTGCGCCAAGCTTGAAGACCACAACAGGTCAGTCATCTGCCACAGGCGCGGTCCTGACCATTCGTGGGATCGGCACTGCAGGCGACAACCCGGGTTTTGAACCTGCCGTTGGCGTTTTTATCGACGGTGTTTTTCGCTCACGTGCCGGTGTGGCGCTGGCCGAACTGCCGCCGATCGAACGCGTCGAAGTTCTGCGTGGCCCACAAGGTACCCTGTTCGGACGCAATACGTCTGCAGGCGCGCTCAACATCACTACTCAGAAGCCCAAGTTCGAACTGGGCGGCTATGTCGAAGCCAGCTACGGCAATTTGAATGAAATTGAAGTAAAGGCAGGCATAACCGGCCCTGTGAGCGAGAGCTTGGCAGTGCGTCTTGACGGCGGATATCACAAGCGCGACGGCTATATCCGCGACGTAAACAGCGGTAATCGGATCAACAATATTGACCGTTATTTCGTGCGCGCTCAGGCGTTGTTCGAAAACGACGATGTCAGCTTTCGCGTGATTGGCGATTTTGCGAAAACCGACGAGGTCTGTTGCGGTGCAATCAACACCGGTAGCGGCTTGCAAATTTTTCCGGGCATAGACGCCTCTACCAATTCGGCGTTGGCGCTAGCTGCAGCTAATGTCATCAACGGTTTTGCCGGCAATCCTGCTTTTGGCGGCACGACAGGAACAGTCGGGATTCCAGCTTACACGCGCGGAAGTCGGCAAATGGCCGTAACACCAGGACGCGACCTTTCGGAAAAGGTCAAGGAATGGGGCCTTTCGGGCGAATTGAACTGGGACCTTGGGGGAGCAACTCTCACCTCGATTACATCCTATCGTGATTGGGATGCACGTCGTAACCAGGACATTGATTTCTCGGGACTCGACCGAGCCTATCGCGACAATTATCGTACGGGCATCAAGGACTTTACCCAGGAAGTCCGTCTCCAAGGTACGGTTTTCAATGACAGCGTCGACTGGCTCGTCGGCGGGTTCTACCTGAACGAGAAGCTGACACTTAACGATACAGTCCGTTTCGGTGCCCAAGCCGACCAATATGTTGACGGCGTAATCAACGGGCTGACACGCAGTGCAGCACTGCCGACCGGACTCCAGTTGTTTGGAACGCTTCCAGGAGCTCCGTTGTTTGGGCAGGTTGCATTGGCAACCAATCCGACCTTGCTTGCCGCCGCATTGGGGAATCCTGCCTTGCTTGCGCTGTTCAACAGCCCACTTCCACGCACTCCAAATGGTGCAGGGCAAATCGACGATGCATATAAGGTAGATACCGAGGCCTTTGCGATATTTACTCATAATATCATCAATTTCACTGATAGCTTGTCGCTGACACTGGGATTGCGTTACAATCACGAGACCAAGGACATTGACACCAACCTCAACTCCGTTGTGCCCGCTTGTGCCTTTTTCCAGAACCCTGCAACCGCACCATACCGGGCTGCGTTGACTGGAGCTGGTCTTTTCAACTCGGCGTTCCTGTTGACCTGCAATCCGACCGTGAACAGCGAATTCAACGGAACACGCTCCGACAGCCGATCTGAGAGTGAATTCACAGGAACAGCACGCTTGTCATTCAAGCTGAATGAAGACGTGCTCTTTTATGGCGGCTATGACCGCGGCTACAAGTCTGGCGGTTATAATCTCGACCGGGGAAGCTTTGACTCGACCCTGCTTGGCGGCGATGGTGCGCAGTTGACCGACCTTGAGTTCGGTAACGAAACGGTTGATGCATATGAGGTTGGTATCAAGACGAACTTCACGCGCCAATTCCAGTTCAACGCGTCGCTTTTCTATCAGGACTTCAAGGGTTACCAATCCAATCGGTTCCTTGGAAACAGCTTTGTTGTATTGAACTATGGAAAGCTTGTTTCGAAGGGCGTTGAACTTGAAAGCATCATCCGTCCCCATCCCGATCTCGCCTTCAACCTTGGCTATACATATGTTGATGCCAAGGTAACCGATCCGCTTGCAGGCGCGGACGATGGTCGTCAGGCGTCTAACCAACCCAAGCACACGGTAACCGGGGCGATGACTTGGACCCCGCAAATCAGTGCCGGCGTTGGCGGGTTGTTCCATGTCGACTACCGCGTGAATAGCGATGCTTACCCGCTAAATGACGCGCTTGGTCGACGTTTCACCGCAAATGATGGATTTGGCATCGTGAACCTGCGTGCAGGCGTCAATTTCGGTGATGGCAAGTATAGCGTTGAAGGCTATGTCGAAAATCTTTTCGACACCTATTACAATATCACCGCGTTCCCCATTCCCGAGCAAGGCAACAGCTTTGCAGTATACCCTGCGCCGCCGCGTTTTTACGGCGTAAAGGTTGCAGCCAAGTTCTAAGCATTTGGCCAAGTTGAACTTGAGGGGTCGATCAGGCATTCCTGATCGGCCCCTTTTTATTTTTGCGCTCTTCCTTTTGTGCATAAGCACGCTAGCCTATCGACTCGAGAGAGAAGTGGGTTGAGGGGAAAACGATGCGACATGTCGCAATAGTCGGTTCGGGTCCGGCGGGATATTATACAGCCGAGGCAGCGCAGAAAAAGTACGGGGACGATGTGCGTATCGATATCATCGACAGGCTGCCAGTTCCATTTGGACTGATCCGATTTGGCGTGGCACCGGATCACCAATCGATCAAGGCCGTGTCGAACCGCTATGAAAAGGTCGCGTTGTCAGAAAATGTCAGATTTGTTGGCAATGTCAGTGTCGGCAAAGATGTGAGTGTCGATGAACTCAACGAGTTGTATGACGCAGTCATATTGGCAACCGGCGCGCCAAACGATCGTCCCCTTGATGTTCCCGGCGGCGACCTTGACGGGGTATTCGGCAGCGCTGCATTTGTCGGATGGTATAATGGGCATCCGGATTATGCCGATCTCACACCTCCGTTGGACGGAAAACATGTAGTGGTCATCGGTAATGGCAATGTCGCTCTTGATGTCGCCCGCATATTATCGAAGACCCGCGCTGAATTCGGTGGATCTGATATCGTCAGCCATGCGCTTGACGTGCTGGAGCATGCCAATACCGAAGAAATCACGATTTTGGGCCGAAGGGGCCCGCACCAGATCGCGATGACCCCAAAAGAGCTGGGAGAGTTGGGAAATCTTGATCGCGCGACGCCGCGTGTCGATAAAAATGACCTTCCCGAAATCGGGGCAGATGTACTCCTCGAACCCGGGATGAGGAAATCAGTAACGCATTTGCGGGAATTTGCGGCCATTCCGGAGAGGTTTCATACAGAAAAGCCGATCAGCATCAATTTTGATTTCTTTGCCGCGCCGATCGCCATTGAGGGCGACGGCAAGGTCGAACGAATAGTCATCGAACGGACCGCGCTTGATCACCAGATGCGGAGTACCGGCACTGGCGAAACCTATACCATCCCGTGTTCGATGGTGATCAGCTGTATCGGGTACCAAACGCCTTCCATTGAAGGAGTGCCTTTTGAACATGGCCGTGGACGCTTTGCGAATGACGAAGGGCGGATCCTGCCCGGGCTTTATTGCGTTGGCTGGGCACGGCGAGGTCCATCAGGAACAATTGGAACCAATCGGCCTGATGGTTATGCGATTGTCGACCTCGTTGCCGACGATATCGGCGAGGGAGCAGGCAAACTGGGCCGCGCCGGCCTCGATGCGTTGCTCGATAAGCGGGATGTCCAAGTTGTCAGGTTCAGCGATTGGAAGAGAATCGAGGAAGCCGAGATAGCCAGGGCGCGAGACGGCGCGCCACGCGAAAAGTTCGTGCGAATCGAGGACATGATCGCAGCCGGCGGTTAGAATTGGCGCATCCTGGCAAGAGCAATCCCGGCCAGGTTTTGGGAACGAGAAACCCTTCTGATTCGGAGGCGATCGAATTGCGTCTCCAGAAACTGGAACTGCTCCATAAGTGGACGGAGGCTTGCCGTTCGGCATTTTGCAATACCGTTTGCCTGGCCAACAACCAGCGCAGAATCTCCCAGAAGTACGACGTCCATTGCCCCAATCGACAGGGCAATATTGGTGGCATGGATAAGGGCAAGCCACTCGGCATCGTTATTTGTTCCCGTGCCGCAGTCGGGTCGATGATAGCATGAACCCCGAGCGACCACGGCGGTTTCCATCATGCCGGGATTGGGTCTGCATCCACCATCGAAGAAGATCTTAAGCCCGGTCGTCGACAAGTTTGTGCCTTTCGCTGGAATTTAATGTTGCACCTGTCACGAGATTCACATCAAACGCGTCGATCATTCGGCCAGTCGAAACAATCCCGCAACCAGAAAGCGCAATAGCATGATCAAACGCATAGGCATTATTTCAGGCGTCGATGTCGAGGCAGCGTCGTTCTTGCCGCAACAAACCGGGGCAGGAGAGCCGCTTCACGGGTTTCTCATCCGTAACACCGAATTTGCAGGAAGACAGATTTCGGTGACTTGTAGCGGCATCGGCAAGGTAAATGCAGCTATGGCCGCAATGATGCTGGTTGAACATTACCAAGTACAGTTGCTTGTCGTTATTGGGACGGCAGGCAAGCTAAGCGATATCGAGGGCGATTGCTTCCAGATAGTCGAGGCAGTCCAGGGAGATTATGGCGCATCGCGCCGCGATGGATTTGCTCATTATAGCGCCGGCGCCTGGCCAATTGGAGTTGCACATATCGAGCCCTTTCATGCAGCGGCGACCCCCGACATAGGACTTCCTGCAATCCGCATTGTGAGCGGCGACAGCTTTGTTGAAAACCCAGACCATGCCCGCCGGTTGCATGAACGCCTCGGCGGTGATCTCATCGACATGGAGACCGCCGCCGTTGCCCAGGCAGCATTGCGCATGGACGTTCCATGGGCAGCGATAAAGGCCACAACCGACAATGCAAACAGCAGCAGCAGCGGTGATTTCCAGCATAATCTTCAACGGGCCGCGCGCGATGCCGCACAGGCCGCAGAACGGATGATTTCGGCATTGCCTCCGGTTAAATAAACAACCCGACTGCGTGAATGACGATTCCGGCAAGCCCGCCGACCAGCGTTCCATTTATCCGGATGAACTGAAGATCGCTCCCGACGGCATTCTCGACGCGGTCCGTAATGGTTGAAGCATCCCAATTGGCGATGGTATCCGACACCAGTGCCACGATGTTATCGCCGTATGTTTCCGTGGTCCCCACAATGGCACGTCGGGCAAAACGGTTAATCTGGCCTTTGAGCTTGGGATCGTCCTGGAGGCTCGCCCCAAGTTGGACAAGAGCCTCGCCGAATTTTCCAGCCATTGCCGCGTCGGGATTGCGGGCAGCTTTAAGCAATCCCTTTCGCCCTTGCTGCCATATTCCATCTATCCACTTGCCAATGGCGGGGTTGGCAAGCAGCTCGCCTTTCCAGTGGTTTACCTTAGCCTGCAAAACCTTGTCATGGCATAGGCCGTCAGCGAGCGCGGCCAGTCCCTCTTCACCCTTTGCGCGCAACGGATGATCAGGATCCTGCGCCATTTCGGCGAGCAATTTGTGAAGTCCGTTCAATATCGCATTGGACAACCGGTCATCAAGTCCTGTCCAGCGCATGATGCTCCCTGCACGTTCTTCGACCATCGCGCGTATGATGTCTTCGTTGGCCTCCAATGTCTTTGCGGCCCACTTGATCACGCCATCAAGCACAAGCATGTGCCGACGTTCCTTGATCATCGCCTGCAACATCTGCCCGAGCAATGGCGCGATGTCGAGTTTTGCAAGCTGGCCGCGCAATGCGTCCTTGGCGACATTGCCCAGTCTGTCGTCATCCAGTGCTGCAACTACATCGCCGATCAGGCGCGATGCGCCCATCCGCATGCGGCCTTCACCTCCCGCAGGGCTGGCGAGGAACCGACCCATTGCACCGGCAACGTCCATTCGGTGAATTCTGCGAGCTACCACCTTGCTGGTAAGGAAATTACCTCGCAGAAAATTGGCAAGCGTCCTGCCGATGCGCTCCTTGTTGCGCGGGATGATTGCCGTGTGCGGTATCGGTATTCCCAGTGGATGTCGAAACAGGGCTGTTACAGCGAACCAGTCGGCGAGTCCGCCGACCATTCCAGCCTCTGCAAAAGCGCGCAGGAATCCCCAATGTCCTCGCAATGTTGTCTCTAGGTGGTTGCCGACGATAAACAGCACAACCATCGCCAGCAACAAGCCGGTCGCAATCATCCGCATCTGGCGCAGCTCGGCGTCACGCTCAGCAAAGCGTGTTTTTTCGGTTTGCCCAGGTTTGTCGACTGACTTCACATGTGGAGCCTTAGCTGATGGAAGGCCGTGCTGCCAAGGGTGCCGAAGATCAAATTATTCGGCAGGTTGCAATCCGTCGAGATCGCCTGCGTGACCTCCTTTACCAGGCTTTGCTGAATCCGTTGTTGCGCGTTCGCCGTGCTTATCGGGGTCATAGGTGAGTAAGCGGGTACGCAACCAGGGTCCCACCCGCTTTTCAAAACCATCGGCAAGGCTGAAGCCTGCAGGGACGATGAGCAAGGTCAGCAGCGTTGAGACGACAAGTCCTCCGATAACCACGGTGCCCATCGGAGCCCGCCATGCACCATCTCCCGACAGAGATATTGCCGTAGGGACCATGCCGGCTGTCATGGCAACGGTGGTCATGACGATGGGCTGGGCGCGCTTGTGACCAGCTTCCATGATTGCCTGGAACTTGGGAACACCGCGTTGCATTTCCTCGATAGCAAAATCGATCAGCAGAATGGAGTTCTTTGCAACAATGCCGAATAACATCAGCACGCCAATGAACACGGGCATCGAGATTGGCTGGCCAGCAACTGCGAGCGCCAACATCCCACCCAATGGTGCGAGCAACAATGATCCCATGTTAACCAAAGGCGACATGAAGCGATGATATAAAAGCACCAGAACGGCAAACACAAGCAACGTGCCTGATGCCAATGCGGTTAGTGCATCACTCTGCATTTCCTGTTGCCATTCCTGGCTACCATAGGGTGCGCGTGAAACACCGGTCGGCAGGTTCTTCATAATGGGAAGATTGTCTATCTTCTTATCAGCATCAGACGACACAATCCCGGGTGCAAAATCGGCGCCGATAAATATCCGGAAATTCTGGTTCCGGCGCTGGATAGATGTCGGGCCGGCGCCAAAGGTGATGTCTGCGACGCGAGACAGGGGAACTGACCCTCCACTGGCCAGCGCCACGGGCAAGTTGCGGATAACATCGAGGCTTTCGCGTGATTCTTTTGCCATCATCACCCGGATCGGTATTTGCCGGTCCGACAGGGAGAATTTTGCGCTATTCTGGTCAATGTCACCTAAGGTCGCGACACGGATTGTCTGGCTCAAAGCTGCCGTGGTAACGCCAAGTTTTGAGGCCAGTTCAGTTCGCGGTGTAATGATTAGCTCTGGACGTTGCAGATCAGCCGATATGCGAGGGGCGCGAATAACGTCGAGCGTTTTCATTTCCTCGACAAGCTTGGCTGCTGTCGAGTCCAGTATCTTGGGGTCAGAGCCCGACAACATAACCGACACATCTCTACCCGATCCGCCGCCCGGACCATTTGCCTGGAAGGTAACGCGGGCATCAGCGATCTTTGTCAGCAGAGGCGCCAGATCTTCCTCGAATTTCTGGCTTGTGCGGTCACGATCTTCGTGGAGCGTGATGAAAAGGTTCGCGCTGCCTTCGCGGATACTTTGCAATGCGGTTTTGACTTCGGGCTGCTGCTCGATGATCTTGGCGGCTTCGTTTGCCACTTCGCGCGTACGTTCAAGTGTCGTGCCGGGGACCATCTCGATGCGCACTCGACTGAAATCCATGTTGCCATCTGGGAAAAACTGTTTGGGCAACACCACCATCAGGCCAAGGGTCGCCAGCAGCGCCAGGACTCCAATGCCCATCATCCAGCGTCGGTGGCCAAGCGACCAGCGCAGGATTTTCATATATTTGCCTATCCAGGCACTTTCGCCATGCTCGGCAATGCCTGCTGACTTGAGGAAATAGGCGGCGACCATTGGCGTGATCATCCGAGCAACAGCTAGGCTCATGAGAACCGATGCAACAACGGTCAGTCCGAAATTCTTGAAGAACTGGCCCGCGACACCTGGCATCAGTCCGACAGGCAGGAACACAGCGACGATAGAGAATGTCGTTGCAACTACTGCCAGGCCGATTTCATCAGCGGCATCAATCGAGGCCTGATACGCTGACTTGCCCATGCGCATGTGGCGCACGATGTTCTCGATTTCAACGATTGCGTCATCCACGAGGACGCCTGCGACAAGCCCGAGTGCCAGCAAAGACATCGTGTTCAGCGTAAAGCCCAGGAGATCCAGAAACCAGAATGTCGGGATCGCTGACAGCGGTATTGCAATTGCCGATATGACCGTCGCGCGCCAGTCGCGCAGAAACAGGAAAACAACGACGATTGCGAGCAGCGCTCCTTCAATCATGGCTGCCATTGAACTCTTATATTGTGCTTTGGTGTAGTCTACACTGTTGAACAACGTAGTGAATTTGACACCGGGATTTTCCTTCTCGATTTCAGTGATCTTGGTCATCGCTTCGTCGAACACGGTGACATCAGATGCACCCTTGGCACGTGACATGGCAATCGTCACGACCTGCTTGCCGCCTTCGAAAGCTATGGAGCGCTGTTCGCTGAAGCCGTCGGTGACCTCGGCGACATCTGAGAGCTTGATGCTGCGGCCACCACCAAGGCTGATCTGCGCCTCTCCAAGCGCAAATGCACTGGCTGCATTACCCAGGACCCTGACTGATTGACGCGAACCGGCGATCTGTGACTGGCCGCCCGAGGCATTCACATTTTGCTGGCGCAAAACTGTGTTGATCTGGCTGGCAGTAACGCCGAGCGACTGCATCTTGGCTGGATCGAGAACTACGCGAATTTCGCGGTTAACGCCTCCGTTCCTGCTGACAGATGCCATGCCTTCAACCGCAAGCAAGCGGCGAGCGACCGTGTCATCGACAAACCAGCTCAATTGCTCGAGAGTCATGTCGCTCGCTTCAACGGCGAAATAGGCAATTGGATCACTTGAAGTGGCAACTTTGAATATTTGGGGCTCGAGGATACCGTCGGGTAAATCGCTGCGGATCTGATCGACCGCGTTCTTGACTTCGCTCACAGCTGCATTGATGTCATCGCCGATTTCAAATTCGGCGCTTACCGTGGTGCTACCTTCACTTGCGCTTGAGTCGATGTTGCGTACGCCCTGTACGCTTCTTATCGCAGATTCGATCTTTTGCGTAATTTGTGTCGTGATTTCCGTCGGGGCCGCACCTGGTTGTGAAATCGCAACCACGACAACTGGAAATTCAATGTCGGGATCATTCTGAACGTCCATGTTCATGAATGACATGATCCCTGCAATCGACAAGGCAACGAACAAGACGATGGGCACTACCGGGT
>JBATDO010000419.1:0-1717 GCA_049663505.1 Sphingorhabdus sp. | reverse complement strand
ATCCAGTTGGGTGCACCATTTTTTCAATAGCGCAACAAAAGGCCCGCCACTGACTTAGTCAGGGCGGGCCAGTTGCATATCTCGGCTTTCGATTTACTTCGTGGCTTCCTTGGCCTTGTCACCCGCGGTTTCCGCAGCTTCACCCGCTGCCTCCGCAGCGTCGCTTGCAGCTTCCTTGGTGGCTGCTGCTGCATCACTAGCAGCTTCAGCGGTGGCATCTGCCGCACCTTCGGCTGCTTTCATTGCATTTTCAGCGCCGGCTTCAACAGCCTCACCGGTTGCGTCTGCTGCTTCGGCTGTTTCCTCAGCAGCCTTGTCGCCGGCTTCGCCGCATGCAGCAAGAGGTGCCATCAGGATAAGGGCAGCGGCAGTCGCGACCGCTTTGTTCAATTTCTTCATTATGGTTCTCCTATAACCCTAGCGGGTATGCATGGGTAACGGATGGCATGCCGGTAACGCAACTATTTTTCGACCTGCCTCCTCTGCTCATCTGGTCTCTGATTCGACTGATATCGCTGCGTTCGTCCTGATCAGGCCGTTTGTGGATGGTTGGGTTACCCTCTGGTCACCGCGCATCTGTTTACCTGACCGCATGAAGCTGTGTTCCTGCGCTGCAATCCGCGTCACCATTCAGTGGCGCTGTCGGTGTCGCATCGCCCCAAAAGGTTGCACCACTTGCAGATCGAAGATAATTCGATGGATGATCTGGGGCGGGCCATGGACCGTTCAGAAGGACTTCCGCTCGAGAAAATCGCCACCGTAGGCAAGCAAGCCAGTGATTGGGTCACATCTTTCTATGTACGTGCGCCATCCGACATCACTGTCGAATTGGGCTATCGCGCGCGCATGCTATCTAATGACGAACCAACCGAGTTCGAAACGTTCACCGGCAGCATCTGGGGCCATCTTCAAGGCATGGAGAAGGCTTAGAGTAACGCTTAAATTCATTGGCCAGAAGATCATGATTTTCGATGGAAATTGTTCGTCGGCAATTCGCAATTCGCTGGTTGCATTAGATTGATGCTGTGGGAGATCGTCGTTTGCCACACCGCAAGCTCGCTGCGGTTGCAGCCGAGACCATGGCTGGGCGAGTCAGTCTTTGGCGGGCAGGCCTTTTGTCGGGATCGACAAAAAATCGCCCCAGACCAAAGTTCGATAAAATGTCCGGGGTGAAGCAAGGTGGGGTAACTAAGTCGTTGAATTCATTGGTCGGGACGACAGGATTCGAACCTGCGACCCCCACACCCCCAGTGGCAGGTCGGTAGATTACTTCCACTTTCCGCAAATTACGCAAACTTCCATTAACCACGAATATCCGGGGGTTACAGACGTATTGGGGTTGCCCCAGCCGTAACAAGGTGGCATCAAAATTACCGAAGGTCACCTACCCATGACCTACCCAAGGGATTTTGAAGCATGAATAAGCCCAAATTGAACAACGGCGTCGTTGACCGGCTAGATGCCCACATGACCGATTACGTGACATGGTGCGGCGGTTTGCCCGGCTTTGGCGTCCGGGTCCGGCCTTCAGGCCGCAAGTCATTTATCGTGCAATATGACTTCGAAGGTCGGACGCGCAAAATGACCGTTGGCACGTTCCCGACCTTGACGGTCGAACAAGCCCGTAAAAAGGCAAACGAATTGCTGGCGAAAGTGCAGTTGGGCGAAGACGTCGCCGCGAAGCCGGTCGCTGAAGAAAATCCAACAATCATTGAAC
>JBATDO010000418.1:0-4226 GCA_049663505.1 Sphingorhabdus sp. | reverse complement strand
AACTCCTTTTCATCAACGCGGTCCTGGCCGATCTCCAGGGCCTTCAGCGGCGGGTGAATGGGGACGTCGCGCGCAATTGTCTTGAGCGGCAACACTGGCACATTTTCAAATTCGAATGTGACGACATCGCAGGCGCTGGCAAATGTCTTCAGCGCGTCGAGGTCATCAAAATCAGCAATTGTTGCATCGGCCGCCACTTCGCAGGCGACATTATCGCCCGGTGGCGCGTAGATATGGCAGCGATATCCCAGTTGGGCTGCAGCCACCGCCAGCATTCGGCCGAGTTGGCCTCCACCCAAAATTCCAATTGTCGATCCCGGAGGTAACGCGCTCATCAATTCGTGCTCACTCAGGTGCCTCAGCGACGGACGCCGTTTGCGCTGCACGCCATGCGTCGAGCCGATCAGCCAGGTCTGCGTCATAATTCGCGAGCATCGCCGCTGCTAGAAGCGCCGCATTTGTTGCCCCCGCCTTGCCGATAGCAAGAGTTCCAACTGGAATTCCTGCAGGCATCTGAACAATGGAGAGCAAGCTGTCCATGCCGTCGAGGGCCTTAGACTGCACAGGAACACCGAGCACCGGAAGGCGCGTCAATGATGCAACCATTCCGGGCAAATGGGCCGCACCGCCAGCACCTGCAATGATACATTTCAACCCACGGCCCTGTGCGCTCTTGGCGTAGGCATAGAGGCGATCTGGAGTTCGGTGCGCCGACACGACCTTGCATTCATGCGCAATATGGAGTGCCGCGAGGGTCGCTGACGCATCACGCATCGTTTCCCAGTCCGAACGACTGCCCATGATAATACCGATTAATGGAGTTGCCTCGTTCAATTGCCGCCCACCCTCAACTGCTCGACTATAAGAAGCATCCTCCCTTAGCGCCGTGTGTTCGAAGGCGCAATTGTGAATGGTTCAGCATGAACCGAGCACCACCACACACCGGGTCTTACTGTAAACTCTTGCTTTTTCGGCCGGAAACTGGTTGAGGCCTCGAAAAGCCGCAGATACCCCGGGTCGCATCAAACACACGGGGATTATGGAAATTGGACAGCAAAACAAAACATTTCTCCGTGTCGGGCACGACGAGCTCGTTGTCAGGGCTGGAGATCGAGAACAAGGCGTTGCGGGCGCGGATAGCCGAGCTTGAACGACTCGTCGTCGGCGACACCTTGACGCCGCTGTTCAATCGCCGACATTTCATGGAAGAACTTGATCGCTGGTGCTGGCGAGTCCATCGTTACGGCGGCGAATATGGCTTGCTCTTCATTGATGTCGACAATCTCAAGTCTGTCAATGACAGCCATGGCCATATGGCGGGAGATGCCGTGCTTATCGCGATTGCAAAGGGCCTGCTCAACGCGGTCAGGCGGTCGGACCTGGTTGCCCGGGTCGGAGGTGACGAATTCGCGATATTGCTCGATAACATGCCGCGCGGTGAACTATCCGGCAAGGCCGATCGCGTAGCCAAGAACATCGCGAAATTGAAGGTGGAGCATGACGGCAAGGCCCTCCATCCGTCTGTCTCTGTCGGATATTATCCCATAGAGGCGGGCGTGAAGCCAACCGAACTGCTCCTGCGAGCTGACCGGTCAATGTACAAGGCCAAGCAGGTAAAGGGCCTGGGGCGGCTGATTTGATTCAGCTGTCCGACAGGTAATAGCGCTCGCCCTGGAGATTGGCATCGAGTTCATAGACTATCGGCTGACCTGTTGGAATTTCGAGGCCTGTGATTTCATCGTCAGAAATCCCTGACAGATGCTTGACCAGCGCTCTTAGAGAATTGCCATGTGCCGAAATCAACACTGTCTTTCCCTGCTGCAGTTCAGGGATGATGGTGCTTTCCCAATAAGGAAGAACACGCGCGATCGTGTCTTTCAGGCTTTCCGTGTTGGGGATTGCAATACCGGCATAGCGCGGATCTGTAGACAGGTCATAAGGAGAGCCCGGCTCCAGCGGTGGAGGCGGAATGTCAAAGCTGCGTCGCCAGATCTTGACCTGTTCGGCTCCGTGCTTGGCCGCAGTCTCGGCCTTGTCGAGGCCGGTGAGCCCTCCATAATGGCGCTCGTTCAGGTGCCAGTCCTTGGTAACGGGCACCCACAAGCGGCCCATTTCCTCAAGTGCCAGGTTGAGCGTCTTGATTGCCCTTGTCTGCACGCTGGTAAAGCAGATGTCAGGCGCTATTCCCTTGGCCTTCATCAATTGTCCAGCAGCCTTGGCCTCGGCAATACCCTGATCGGTCACATCCACATCCCACCAACCGGTAAACCTGTTTTCGAGGTTCCATTGCGACTGGCCGTGACGGATAAGTACGAGTTTGGGCATGTGAAGACTCCGTAGCTGTTTGCCCGCGCCCTAGCTCAAGTCTTTCAAAAGGCCAAGGTCATGAAGCAACTGAATGGATCTTCGACATAATCCCCAAAAGGCGGGCAATAAGTAAATCCGTACCTCAGGTAGAGTGCGCGTGCCGCTTCAAACGCCTCGCCTGAGCCCGTTTCCAGGCTGAGGCGTTCATAGCCACGGGCCCGGGCAATCTCTATGATATGTTCAAGCATCCTTGCCCCTGCACCTTTGCGCAAGTGAAGCGCATGGGTTCGCATCGACTTGATCTCGCCGTGGAACGGCGACAATTGCTTGAGTGCGCCGCATCCAAGCAAATCATTACCATCCCAGATCGACCAGAAAGTGACATCAGCTGCGTTGAGGCCTTCAAAATCGAGAAAGTGGCAACTGCCAGCCGGGGAATTGGCAAGCATTCCTGCAAAATGTTCCTCGAGAAGAGCCCGGATTTCCGGCCCGGAAAGGTCATCTTTGATAATGTGCATCATGCCTGCAATCGTTAAGTTTGAGGTACATTAAGATACAGCCCATTAGAATTCTTGCACAAGGACCTGCAACATATGCATTTCGTTGGGCAAGGCGAGCTCTGTGAAATGCAATTCTCTGGCCGCAAGTCCCTGGCCTTCGCGGCTTCGATCCGGCAAGATTCGCCGGTTCGCAAGACAAAATCAAGCGGGAATGAAGGGACTGCAGGCAGACATTCGACCGCGATGGACCCGAACAATATTCCCGGCGACACCTATTGCCGCACGCAGATCGCCAGCATGATCCCGACCCGCGTCTAATGTGTGCTGATCAGATCATTTCCGACAAAGTTGCCAGGCACTCGCGCGCCAGAAGCATGGAACGCTCAGGTGACCAGCCTTGCTCGGGATCGGGTAGTTCGTGATTGTCCTTGAACGGCATTTCGAGCGTCATCGATACACAGCCATGAGATGGACCGAATCGCTCGGCCAGCTGGTTGGTCGACATGGTGAGATTAGCCTTGCCTGCTCCTGAAATGCCATAACCGAGCTTGGTCTGGAAATCGGGTGTGCGTTGTGCAAGTCGCTTCAAATATGCATCATATTTGCAGCCCTGCTCCTCTGTCCAGGACGGTATTCCGTGAAAGCCTGCGATGAAAGCTGCAGGAATGGCTTCATCGCCGTGGACATCCATTGCCCAGTGCACGCCACTTTCATCCATGGCGTTGCGGATGCACAGTACCTCCGGGCTCCGTTCTGCCGAGGGCGTCGCCCATTCACGGTTCAGGTTAACCCCGAGAAAGTTTGTCCGCAGGTGGCCCCGGCGACTGCCATCGGGATTGCAGTTCGGGACGATATGCAAGCGGCATTTCTGACGCAGCAGGCGGGCATGCGGATCAGACGGGTCTGTGAGCATGGCAAGCGCGCCTTCCATCCAGTATTCAGCCTGGGTTTCACCCGGGTGCTGACGTGCATAGAGCCAGACCTGAATGTCGCCTTCGCCGATTTCGAGGCAATCAATCGGCTGGCCTTCAAGGCTTTGCCCCAGGCAGCGATAGTCAACGCCTTCGTGGCCCGCGATATCTGCAACGAGGTCGTGGTGACGTTCCATGCTAAAGGGTGCAAAATAGGCAAACCAGCACAGGTCGCTCATGGGCGTATACCTGATGGTCAGCGTTCCGCCTTCTTCGTTCTTGTCATAGCTTGATGGCGCGCGGCCCCAATAATCTCGGTCTTCGGACACGCAGGCATTATAATCGGGCCATCCGCCGGGATAGGCGCTACCCTCCAGCCCCGTGATCCGAAGCGTGATCTCCTCGCCTGCCGTGCAGGCGACGCGGAAATGGAACCATTGCCGGAATTCTGAGTCCTTGTCGGCGCGAATTGCAAGGCTGGCAATTGCGCCGTCAATGGCATTTACTG
>JBATDO010000417.1:0-3967 GCA_049663505.1 Sphingorhabdus sp. | reverse complement strand
CAATCCGTTGGCGAAGCGCAATGCTCATGTCGGAGAGCGCGCGTGCCAGCATTCCTATTTCGTCGCGGCGCGATGGCAAACGAGGTACGGTGACCTCCTGTGCACGTCCCAGACGCACTTTGACTGCTGCCCGCGCCAAGTGGCGCAGGGGTTTTACGATCGTGCGGGCAAGGAACACTGACAAGAGGACACCTATTCCGAGCACAGCGAGAAAAAACATTCCTATGCTGAAGCGCTCTGCTCTTACAAACAGGCGAATGTCACGTTCATTGGCAGATGTGAGCACTGAATAACTGCCCTCGGGTGAACGCGCACCAGCACTGATGACATGGGTCAAGTCAGGCGCGAACCGCGCGAGTGATACCGGCGCGCCCGGTTTTGCATTTTTCAGTTCGGGCCAATTTTGGGTGGCGTCGGTCTTTGGTTCGCGAAAGTGATCGAGATCAGGCGCCATCACCAGAAAGTCGAATAGCCTGTCGATTCCACGCGCTGCAACTTTGCGCCACGGTTCATTTTCGCCGCTGCGCAGGTCGTAAGTTGGCTTTCCTGATTCAAAACTGTCCATGAACTTGTCGCCGCCGCGGGTGTAAAGACGAATGCGCGAACCATGTTGTTGTGCAAAAGCGGATATAAACGCTGCTCGGCTGTCGGCACCGATAAGGGGCAGGCTGGTGGCGATGAATGAGGCTTGCAGTCGTGCAGCTGATTCACGTTCCTCGATCAGTCGCGTGCGATAACTATCAAGAAAGAAAAGCCCAGCGCCAAGCAAGGCGACGACGAATAAATTGACCGCAAGGATCCTCGACGTGAGCGAAAGCCCACGACTCCAACCCAGCGCAAGGTCCGCTGGTTCAGTTTTCTGCGAATCTGTAACCAGCACCATATAGAGTATCTATGGCCGAGAAATCGGGGTCTGCTTCCCTAAACTTTCGACGCAGGCGTTTTATGTGGCTATCGATGGTCCGATCATCGACATAAACATCATCCTGATAGGCTGCGTCCATCAACTGGTCACGCGTACGAACGACGCCAGGACGGCTGGCCAGTGCTTCGAGTATCATGAATTCTGTCACCGTCAGCGTTACCGGCTTGCCTCCCCATTTCACATGGTGTCGCGCGGGGTCCATCTCGAGCCTTCCGCGTATCATTGGTTCAGGCTCATCAACCGCTTCGCCATTGGCGGGCAACTTGTCGTAACTCGCACGGCGCAATATTGCCTTGACCCTGGCCACCAATAGCCGTTGGGAAAATGGTTTCGTAATGTAATCGTCTGCGCCCATTGCAAGGCCAAGCGCTTCATCAAGCTCCTCATCCTTCGAAGTGAGGAAAATGACCGGCATTGCACTTTTCTCGCGCAGCCGGCGCAACAGTTCAAGCCCGTCCATGCGCGGCATCTTTATGTCGAATATCCCAAGGTCTGCCGGGTTTTCGAGCATCGCCTTCAAAGCGCTTTCGCCGTCTGGGTATAACCGAGTGATAAAGCCTTCGGCCTGCATCGCAATCGATACAGATGTCAGGATATTCCGGTCGTCGTCGACGAGGGCGATAGTGGCGCTCATTAATTGTCTATAGGTGGCAGGTTGCAATCGTTCAATCTATTGCTTGTGTCCCTATATGGGGCTTCTGGAGCCAAACAACACCCAGCTTGGTAAATTTGTGGAACGGCTATTTGACGTTCAGGCATCTGTCGTCTACCGGCCAAAAGCAATTGGTGCATACGTATGCCCTAGATTCGCAATTCGTTTTGACTGGAGTTTTTCAATGTCTGCGCCACTGAACACGCCTCTTGCTGAACAAGGTATTCACACAACCGCTACGCTGTTTACCAACATGGGGACAGCACCTCTGGTTGAGGCAGCCTTGGCCAACAATGAGGGCATCCTTGCAAAGCACGGACCCCTTGTGGTGAAAACCGGCATGCACACAGGGCGTTCTGCCAAGGACAAGTTCATCGTGCGCGACGCGGAAACGGAGAACAGTATCTGGTGGGGCAAGACGAATGTGGCGATGGATCCGGCCCATTTTTCGGCGTTGAAGGAAGACTTTCTTGCAGCCCTGGGAGAGAAGTCAAAGCTCTATGTAGCCGACCTGTTCGGTGGTTCGCAGCCTGAACATCGCGTAAATGTGCGCGTTATCAACGAGCTTGCCTGGCACAACCTTTTTATTCGCACGCTGCTGGTGCGCCCCACAGAAGACGAACTGGCCGAGTTCGTTCCAGAGTATACGATCATCGATCTGCCGAGCTTTCGAGCTGATCCGGAACGCCACGGATGCCGGAGTGAAACTGTCATCGCGGTCAACTTTACCGAAAAATTGATCCTCATCGGGGGAACTGCCTATGCGGGTGAGATGAAGAAGTCGGTCTTTGGCATTCTGAATTATTTACTGCCCATGAAAGGCGTGATGCCGATGCATTGCTCGGCCAATATCGGCGCGAATGGCGATACCGCAGTCTTTTTCGGGTTGTCGGGTACGGGCAAGACCACCTTGTCAGCCGATGCGTCGCGCACGTTGATCGGCGACGATGAGCACGGTTGGTCTGATACTGCCGTTTTCAATTTTGAAGGGGGCTGCTATGCAAAGATGATCCGATTGTCCGAAGAGGCGGAACCAGAGATTTTCGCAACCACGAAACGGTTTGGCACAGTTCTGGAAAATGTGGTGATCGACCCAGTCACTCGAGAGCTTGACTTCGACGACAACATCCTGGCTGAGAATAGCCGCGGGTCCTATCCGATTGAATTCATTCCGAATGCATCCGAAGCGAATATGGGGCCTGTCCCCAAGACGATAATCATGCTGACAGCAGACGCTTATGGCGTTTTGCCGCCCATTGCGAAATTGACGCCAGAGCAAGCAATGTATCATTTTCTTTCGGGTTACACAGCACGCGTTGCAGGAACCGAAATTGGAGTGACTGAACCCGAGGCCACATTCTCAACATGCTTTGGTGCGCCGTTCATGCCACGCCATCCCAGCGTGTATGGCAACTTGTTGAAAGAGCGGATTGCGAAAGGCTCGGTGCAGTGCTGGCTAGTGAACACCGGATGGACAGGCGGAAAGGCCACAATGGCTGGTATCAGCCGTATGCCTATCAAGGCGACCCGTGCCCTTTTAAACGCAGCGCTCGATGGAACTCTCAACGATGCCGAGTTCCGCAAAGACCCGAATTTCGGATTCGAGTTCCCGGTTGCCGTAGCAGGAGTGGACAGCGCGATACTGGACCCGCGCGAAGCATGGGAAAACAAGGCGGATTATGATGCGACCGCCCGTCATCTCGTGCAGCAATTCATCGACAATTTTGCGCAATTTGCAGATCATGTCGACGAAGGGGTCAGGCAGTCGGCACCTTCTGCCGCTTAGGGTTTCCGCAATATCCCGGTTTGTGATGGAAGGCGCGGTATTGGCCAAAAATGGAGTCCGTCTATTTGGATCCGATGAAGCCATTTTGCATGTTGGGGAGGGCCTGCTAAGCCTCAGTTTGCCGCGTGAAGAATGGACCCACGAGGCTCATCTTGCTGCATGTTTGTGGATCGTGCGTGACCGACCCGACATTGCTCCTGAGCTTCAGATGCGGAAGATAATTTCCAGTTACAACGAGGCAATCGGGGGCGTGAACGACGATAGCCAGGGTTATCATGAAACCATCACGCAAGTATTCATCGCCGCGGTGCGCGCACATCTGGCCAATGACGCAGCCGATGTTTCGCTGCAGGATGCGGTAAATTCACTGCTCTTGTCACCACGGGGGCACAGAAATCTGCCGCTCAATCATTACTCAAGAGAATTGCTGTTCTCCGTTGCAGCACGTCGCGATTTCGTTGCACCCGATCTAAGGCCGCTTGCCGAGATATAAATATTGGCCTGAATCGAATGTCCGTTTGGACAGGCCATGAACGTTTTTAGTCAACAGAGGGCAGGGGCTTGTTACATTTTTGTCCAAGCGCTGATTTGGGCAATCGCGTCC
>JBATDO010000416.1:0-4153 GCA_049663505.1 Sphingorhabdus sp. | reverse complement strand
GCTCTGATCGTGCTGGCAGCAACTGCATTGCCAGGTCGCTGGGTGTCGATGAAAATATCGCATTCGCTATCAAGGCCGAGCGAGCGGTTATTCATGTTTGCCGAACCGATCCGCAAGATCTCGTCGTCGACGATCATGACTTTTGCGTGGACATAGATGGGCGTGCCGAGCTTGGTGTGGGGTATGTAGATGGAGAAGCGGCCCTTCTTGTCATGCTTGCCGATCGCTCGCAGCAGCTGCACCCGCGCCCCGTCCATCGCCTTTTGCTCAAGCCAGCCGTCTGCGGTAGCGGGATTTATGATAATGATCTCGGGTGGATTTGGTTCGGCCATCCGGCGTGCGATGGCGTCCGCTATCTTTGGTGACGCGAAATACTGGTTTTCTGCATATATGAATTTTTTCGCTCGTTTGATCTGTTCGAGGAAAAGGTTCTGGACCTCGCGAATCTCGGGTGCATCTTTATATTCGGCGCGCGTTCGCGCTATGCCGACTTCGACATATTGATATTCGGCTTCCAGAAACTCCGGCCAGGGCGAAGCGCCGTCTTGCGGGCAGGGCTCCAAGGGTTCGCCACCGGCTTTGACCCATCTTATTCGGCTTAGTTCGGCAAGAGCTGCTGCTGCCTCACCTTCGACCAGCATTGTCACGTCATGCCATGGACCATATGGTCTGCCATTTGGACGTTTGCGGCGAGGGTCATCGTCGAGATGCTCGCTTGTGTCCCACCTGTCCGACGTCATGTCGATACCGCCGCATGCTGCGACCTTATCGTCAATGACCACTATCTTCTGGTGATGGCTGCATCCTGCCGGATGAGCTCCGTCTAGCTTGAACTGGATTTGCCTGTGCATGGCCCACTTGGCGACATCGATCAGCGTCGAGCCACGACCGAGCATCTTGAGTGCGCCGAAATTCCACTTGAGCAGCCTGATCTCGAGGTCGGGGTTGCGATTTGCCAACCACAGGATGAAGTCCCCCAGCCTGTGGGGCGCATCGCCTTTCTTGCGACGACCCCGGCCGAGATTGATGCGGGTATCAAAATCCCAGCCGATCAACATGATACGATGTTGCGCATTGATCATCGCGGCCTTGATGACTTCGAAATAAGCGGCTGCGTCGATAACGGCGTGCGCCCTGGTCGCTTGAGCATAGCGCCACACGCTGTCGCTGGCTGGTTTCTCTGCGTCCATGAAGGGTCCTTCTTGATGAAGCTCATCGGTCTTGTTGCCTTGCAGCACCTTGGGGCTTGCCGCGCAACCCCGTGATCGGCTTTGCATCAAAAAAGCTGACTCCACATTTGGAAGAATGGGAGTATAAGAACATATCATGAACAAAAAAACATCTCTTCCTGATTCTGTACGTGCACTGGCACAGGCAGGCAAATGGCATGCGCCAAGGATGGAAGAGGATGAGCTGCTATTCTCATTGGGTTCACCCGCACTGGATAAACGCCTAAACGGCGGACTCTCGCGGCATGCCTTGCACGAGATTTTTGGTACAGGCCAGGATGACGGGGGTACGACATCTGCCTTCGCGTTGCTGCTCGCACTTCGTCTCGGACCCGAGGAACGGCGGATCTATTGGATTAGCGACGAACGGCAGGAGCGCGCATCGGGATATATCTACCCGCTGGGCCTTGCTGATCTGGGTGCAGATCCAGACAACATGGTGATTGTTCGTACAGCCAACATGCTTGATTCCTTGAGAGCTGCGGCTGATGCCATCCGCTCAAGGTCTGCCTGTGCGGTGATATTGGAGACGCACGGCAAGGCAAAGATATTCGACCTTACGTCATCGCGGCGTTTGTCGCTTGCTGCAAGAGAGGCAGGAGTGCTGGCATTGGTCATACGCAATGACGCCATGCCGATGCCCAGTGCTGCGGTCAGTCGCTGGCAGGTCCAGCCTGCACCTTCACAGCCGCTGCTCGCCAACGCACCCGGTTTTCCTGCATTTGATGTCAGCCTGCTACGCCACCGTGGTGGCATAGCTCCCTTTGAAACCAGATTGTTTTGGGACCATGAAAACAGAAGCTTCCATGACGCGCTGCTATTTGGCAGTCTTCCTTCCGTTGTTGCCAGCCGAGAGGCTGAGCCAGGCTCAAGGCGCATCGCTTGAGAGACCTTTTGCGCTGGTTGAAAAGCAGCGCGGGAGCATGCGCCTGGTTGCCTGCGATGCAGCAGCATTGGCACTGGGCCTGACCCCGGGGCTTGCACTGGCCGATGCACGGGCCCGCGTACCTGAGCTGGCTGTATTTGACCATGACGTGCAAGCCGAACAGAAGCTATTGGCATGGCTGGCCGATGGCTGCGAGCAATATACACCGGCATGTGCACTGGATCTGCCGCATGGCTTGATTCTCGACATTAGTGGATGCACGCACAGATTTGGGAGTGAAGGGGGCTTGGCTACCGATCTCCAAAGGCGGTTGCAGCGCCACGGATTTACCGCCAGGACAGCGCTTGGAGCTACGCCTGACAGCGCGCGGGCCAAGGCACGCTTTGCGGTCCGGGCTATCGACCAGTTACCGATCGAAGCGCTTGATATGGGTGAATCTACGCACCAGGCCCTGCGGCGAGCTGGGCTGCACACCATTGCCGATCTTGCCGCCCGGCCGCGCCAACCCCTCGTTGCGCGCTTTGGCAAGGCCTGCGCCTTGAAGCTGGCGTGGCTATTGGAGGAGGAAGACCGGCATATAACACCGCGCCGCGTGTCACCGGCCATCTGCGTCGAACGAAATTTTGCCGAGCCGGTGGTTCGTACAGATGACGTCCTGACAACAATTGAACAGCTGGCCGGTGAGGCGGCTCTCATGTTATGTGCGCGTGGGGTAGGCGGGCGACGCTTCGAGTTGGCGTTGTTCCGAAGTGATGGTCATGTTGCTCGGCTGGCGGTTGATACAGGTACGCCAACGCGTGACCCGGCATTGCTCAACCGCCTGGTGCGCGAACGCATTGATACGCTTGCCGATCCGCTTGATCCAGGTTTTGGATATGACATGATCCGGCTGGCGGTACCCAGCACCGAAACCCAGGCCAACACTCAACTGGGACTGGAAGGAAAAGTCGATATTCAGGCTGAGGGTGCTGCCCTGGTTGATCGGCTGAGTGTGCGCCTGGGACCTGACCGCGTCCGACGCTTTCATGCTGGCGATAGCCACCTGCCGGAACGCGCCGCCTATCAACGCGCGGCGATATCAGGATCTCCCACAGGCAATTGGTCGACACCGCAAGCGGGTGAACCTCCGCTACGCCCTTTCCGGCTGTTCGATCCACCTCAGCATATTGATGTCATCGCCAGTATTCCTGATGGTCCACCACGCCAGTTCCGCTGGCGACGAAAATTGTATCTCGTCACTTGCTATGAAGGTCCTGAACGCATCGCTTCGGAATGGTGGCGTCACAAGCATGGTCATGAGCCTGACAAGGGTGGCCTGACGCGTGATTATTACCGTGTCGAGGATGCCCGGGGAGGACGCTTCTGGGTGTTTCGTCATGGATTATACGGCCAGGAAAAGGAGGATCCGAACTGGTACCTGCACGGCTTGTTTGCATGACGGCGACAGGTTTTGCAGAACTGGTCGCGGCGACCAATTATTCCTTCCTGCGCGGCGCATCGCATCCAGCCGAGATGGTATTGCAAGCAGTCGCGCTGGGTCTTGCAGGGATCGGGATAGCAGATCGCAACTCTGTTGCAGGAGTGGTCCGGGCATGGGCTGCTCTGCGTGATGCCCGCGAAGATGGAACCGTGCAGGCAAGTTTCAGGCTGGTTACTGGCGCACGACTGGTATTCTGCGATGGCACATCTGATATCGTGGCCTATCCCGCCACGCGTCGCGGCTGGGGGCGGCTGACGCGGCTCCTGACGGTCGGCAACATGCGGGCGGTGAAGGGCGGATGCATCCTCAATTTTGACGACCTGACCGATTACCTGGAAGACCTGCTACTCATTGTCCTGCCGCATTCAAACGCAGATCGGGTTGAACCACACAAGGCGCCACCTGATTATCTTTTTGCCGACACGCAACCCCTGTCACAAGCATCACATCTCCAGCTCGTTCCTCCATCGCCGCCTGCCGACCTTGCAGAGACGCTTTCCCGGTTGACGAAAGTTGCCCCGGGCCGGGTGTGGCTAGGTGTCTCTATGGGACGAACGG
>JBATDO010000415.1:0-1564 GCA_049663505.1 Sphingorhabdus sp. | reverse complement strand
CTCGAGGAGGGACGAACTTGGTGAGGAGGAAATAGCAGGTGCTAAGTACCGAACATCATCTTGACGATATTATCGATGTTCGTTCACAGATTGGATGCCTGGAACCGAAGGTCACGGAAAATCGACTCGATGAGTTCGCGCCCCGATGATGGCACGAAGGGAAATGAACGAAAGAATGTGTCTGGCGTGACACTGGGGTCAAGCTGTCTTGCTTTGGATATCCATTTGACGGCTTGGTCGAACCTGCCATCCGCCTGGGTCGTGATCGCTGCGATGACAGCAATATGCTTGTGGGCGCCGGGCGAGCGTGCCGCCATTTCACCCAAATTGGCGGCAGTCTTGTAATCTGACTGCAGCATCGCGCTGACTGAGCGAACAGCCAGCATTGCGTAGCGTAGGGGATCCAATGGGCTAAGGCGCATGGCAAGCGCTGCATCACTTTCACTGCTTACCGCATCGCATTGGGTCATCTCGGCCCATGCCTTGGAATAGATCGCCTGGGCATAATTGGGGCTGAGGGCAATGCATTCGCCAAGCCGGTCGAGACTTTCGGGAATTGCATTGTCAAACCAGAGCGATCGACCCAGGTTAAGATGGGCGAACGGGTCGAGCGGGTCGCAATTCAGTGCCTGCTCAGCAAGAAGGCGGGCACGCTGTGCCATACCCTCACTGTCGGACGAATACTGGAGAAAGCTATCCTGAAAACAAGTGAATGACATCCCCGAAAGCGCCCGGGAGAAATGTGGATTGTAACTCAGCGAACGCTCGAACAGGAGTGCCGCCTGTGCATTGTCGGACTTGTTGAAACGGAACATGTGGTCCAGGCCGAGATGATAGGATGACCATGCATCAAGACCAGTATCCTGCCGCCAGCGTGCCATCTCCACTTCTTGCTGAACGATCCTGATTTCAAGCTTCGAAACAATGTTTGCAAGTATTTCGTGCCTAAGGTCATGCAACTCGACCTGACTGCACGTAAATCGTTCGGCCCAGATTATCGCATTGTTGCTTGTATTCGAGAGCTTGACTGACAAGGTGACACTGTCCTGATCGCTCTGAAGTGTCCCGTTGAGGCAATATCTAACATTGAGCGCGGATCCGATTTCGATACAGTCGTCATGTCTCCCGCGAAAACGGAATGTCGATGCTCTTGCGATGACAAGCAGCCAATGAAGCCTTGCAAGATCGGTAATGAGTTCGTCTGCCAAAGCATCAGCGACAAATGTGAGTGGTCCAGCATCACCGATCAATTTAAACGGCATCACCGCGATAGAAGGACGTTCATCCGTTGCTCGCAGGTCATCTTTCAGCTCAACCAATCGAGGAGAAGTTATCGAACTTGTGAACCTGACGTTCCCGATAAAGCGAAAGCCCTTTCCGTGGATGGTATGTACCAGTCTTTGCTGGCTCCCATCGTCACCCAATGCGCTGCGAGCTGCCTTGATCCTCGATGCGATCGCTGCATCGGAGATGATCCTCCCGTTCCAGATTTTCTCAACTATCTCGTCCTTCGATACCATGCGTTCAGCGTTGCTCACCAGAAGGATAAGCAGCGAAAGGACCT
>JBATDO010000414.1:0-7507 GCA_049663505.1 Sphingorhabdus sp. | reverse complement strand
GCCAGTTGCCCAAAAGCATTGGGAAAAAGAGCATTAATGACAGCCAAGCCAGCCGCCAACTGGCGATCCCCATGGCGAAGGACGAAAGCGTCCCGGAAATTGCTGTTGCAAAGAATATCAGCATCATTGATGCACGCGCAGTGGCAGGCAGGATCTGCTGGCGCAGATAATAAGGGACAACCGGTGGTCCTGGCATCGCAGCAAAGCCGGTGAGAATCCCCGAGATGATGCCCGTCGCCACAGTTTCCTTGCGCCCGGGCTTAAAACCGGGCCTTTGTGGCAACAACACAAGCACAAATGCGCCAATGGCTATTGCCGCAATCAGTAGCCGCGCAACGTCGGGTGAAGTGAGTTTCAGCAACCAGATGCCAACAGGTGTCGCGATCACTGCAAATAGGGCGATGGTAATTGCGCTCTGGCGCTCAGCGTCGGCATAAATGATCTTCAGTCCGACTGGACCGATGAGCACTTGTAAGAAAATGCCGAGAACGACTGCCTCACCCGGTGTTACGACCAGTCCCAGTAACGGTACGAGAATGATTGCCATTCCAAAGCCGGTCAGCCCGCGAATGAAGGCCGCGCCGAAGGTCATGGCAGCCGTCCCCGCCAGCAGCCATGGCTCGACACCGGCCAGTGCGTCGGCGGGGTTTAACATCGACGGGGCGTCAGCGCCGCAGGTCGGGCGGAGTGGCCTCTGTTGTGAGCATGGCGATCGCTTCGTCGAGTGTCATGATGCGTTGGCCATCTGAACCCAGCGAGCGGATCGCGACCTTTGATTCCTCAGCTTCACGCATGCCGACCACCAAGAGGTGCGGGACCTTGGCAAGGCTGTGCTCGCGCACCTTGTAGTTGATCTTTTCGTTGCGGAAGTCGGCCTCGACGCGGATTCCTGCAGCCTTCAAACGTTCCACGACTTGTGCGCCGTAGCTGTCAGCATCGGAAACAATCGTTGCCACCACCGCCTGGACCGGCGCGAGCCAAACCGGGAACCGGCCTGCATAATGCTCAATCAGGATGCCGATGAAGCGCTCATATGACCCCAGGATCGCGCGATGCAACATGATCGGCCGATGCTTGGCACCGTCCTCGCCAACATAGGCTGCATCAAGGCGTTCGGGCAGAACCGTGTCTGTCTGGATCGTCCCGACCTGCCAGGTCCGGCCGATCGCGTCGGTCAGGTGGAACTCGAGCTTGGGCGCATAAAAGGCCCCTTCTCCGGGCAATTCTTCCCATCCCCATTCTGCAGTATTTCGGCCAGTTGCAGCGACGGCGTCGCGCATTGATTGTTCGGACCAATCCCACATCTCGTCGGTTCCGAAGCGATTCTCGGGCCGAAGCGCTAACTTGATCGCGTAGTCGGAAAAGCCCAGGTCCTTGTAGACAATGTCGAGCAGGTCGCAGAACTTGGCGATTTCATCGACGATCTGGTCTTCGCGACAGAAGATATGCGCATCATCCTGCGTGAACTGACGTACCCGCATCAACCCATGTAGGGCCCCATGCGGTTCGTTGCGGTGGCAACATCCCATTTCAGCCAGCCGCAGTGGCAAATCACGATATGACTTTATGCCCTGCCGGAAAATCAACACATGCGCTGGACAATTCATTGGCTTCAGGGCCATCCACTCGGCCCTGTCGGAGATGACCGGACCTTCGTCCTCGGTGTTGGGTACCTCGTCGGGAATCACGAACATGTTTTCGCGATATTTGCCCCAATGGCCCGATTGTTCCCACTGGCGCGCATCCATGATCTGCGGTGTTTTTACTTCGAGATAACCTGCAGCGTCCAGGCGACGGCGCATATAGGCCTCGAGCGCACGGTAGATGACAAAGCCGTTTGGATGCCAAAAGACACTGCCATGCGCCTCTTGCTGCAGGTGGAACAGGTCCATTTCCTGGCCGATCTTGCGATGGTCGCGCTTGGCTGCTTCTTCAAGGCGCGTCAAATGTGCGTCAAGCTGCTTCTTGTTAAGCCAGCCCGTGCCGTAAATCCGGGTCAGCTGGGCGTTTTTCTGGTCGCCACGCCAATAGGCACCAGAGACACGCATCAACTTGAATGCGGCCGGATCGAGCTTTCCGGTTGAGGCAAGGTGCGGACCGCGGCACATATCCATCCAGTTGTCGCCGGACCAGTAGATCGTCAGCTCATCACCTTCCGGGAGTTCGGTGGCCCATTCAGCCTTGAAGGTCTCGCCGTTCTTCGTCCAGGTATCAATCAGCTCGGCACGACTCTTCACTTCGCGCCGCAATGGCTTGTCGGCCGCGATGATCTTGCGCATTTCCGCTTCGATCAGAGGCAATTCGTCGTCGACAAAAGGCCCGCGATCGGCAGCAGGAGCAAAGTCATAGTAGAAACCATCGTCTGTCGATGGACCAAAGGTGATTTGCGTCCCCGGGAACAGAGACTGGACGGCCTCTGCCAGAACATGCGCAAAATCATGTCGTGCAAGTTCAAGCGCATCCGCCTCGTCGCGCGTCGTCACGAGCGCAAGGTTCGTGTCACGTTCTAGCGGACGCATGATGTCGAACAATTCGCCGTCGACGCGCGCAGCAATCGCTGCCTTGGCAAGACCCGGCCCGATCGATGCGGCAATGTCCGCAGGAGTAGTGCCGCGGGCCACTTCACGGGCGGAGCCATCAGGAAGGGTAATGCGGATTATATCGGGCATGGTACTTCGAGCCTAATTGAGAGTGCAAGAACGCCCCTTTGCCAGCCATTGGCAAAAGCCGCAACCCCGCAGGAATAGCACGCAATGGGCAGGGAGCAGCCATCATGCAGATAATTTATTGACAAGCGACATAATCATTTTGGAAAGCACACTTGACATAAAATCGGCATCTGCGTAAAGCGTACTTGTCAATTAAATAAGGAAGCTTGTCATGGCCATTTATCGCAGTGCCGCGATCAAACGATATCTGATTCGCTTGTTCGTTCTCATGTCCATCTACATGATCTCCCTGGTCGTTGCGGTTTGGGCCTTTCGGCACAATGCCATATCGGGCATTCCAGCCTATGCACTCGCCATCGCCCCGGCCCTCCCGATCATTGGGGTATTCTGGGCAGTGATGCGACTTCTGATCGAAGAACCAGATGAGTTCATTCGCCTGTTGCACGTGCGCCAGAGCTTGTTTGCAACCGGCTTTTGCCTGACCGTCATGACGGTCTGGGAGTTCTTGCAGAATTTTGACCTCGTGCCATTGGGCAATGGCGGCTTTGGCGCTGCATTTTTCTGGTTTCTCGGACTTGGGCTGGGAGCGATCTTTAACCGGTACACCATGGGTAAAATGGGCGGTTGCGCATGAGAAACCGCCTGAAGGTACTGCGTGCCGAGCGGGACTGGAACCAGCAGGATCTCGCCGATGCACTGGGCGTTTCAAGGCAGTCGGTATATGCGATCGAGACCGGTAAATATGATCCGTCATTGCCGCTCGCATTTCGCATCGCTGACCTGTTTGCCATGCCGATAGAACAGATTTTCCTGCGCGATTGAACGCGCCAGGACCATAAGGGTAAGCCATGAAGAGACTAACGATATCGGTGCTGATGATTGCATTCTTCTCGACGCCTGCAGCCTTTGCCACACCGAGAACTTGTGCGATGAGTACCCAAGGAGCAAGCGACGCCGGCTTTCATGGTGGCAAGCATTTTTCCGTGGAAATCAAGGGGCCTGAAGGCAAGGATGTGCCTGATATAATCCTCGTTCCTGGCCTCGCTTCGCCTCGCGAGGTATGGAACGCAACAGTTGACGCACAAAGCGGGTGCTACCGTCTGCACCTGGTCCAGCTCTATGGCTTTGGTGATGCAGCCGGTGCCAATGCTGACGGACCGCTGCTTGAGCCGTTCGTGCGCGAGCTTGCCGATTATATCAGCGACCAGATCATTGCTGCCGGGCGGCAAAGGCCCGCCATTGTGGGTCATTCGCTAGGTGGCCTATCGGCGATCATGATTGCTGCGCGTTACCCGGATCACCTGAGCAAGCTCATGGTCATCGACGCTGTGCCCTATATCGGCACGATCTTCTTTGCCGGCGCGAGCGTGGAAGCCGTGCGGCCGCGCGCAGAGACACTCGCAACATCAATTCGCGCTCAGTTTGGACAGCCCAAGCCCGTAGATACCGGCAGGGATCCGGGGCCCCAAAGCCAGGCCGGCAGAATGTCGAACCATCCTGCAGGCAGAATGCTCGTTGCGCGCTGGACCCGCGATTCCGATCCGCGCGTCGTTGCCCAGGCACTGCTGGACGACATGACCACGGACATGCGGCCAGAGCTCGGGAAAATCACGGTACCTGTCACTTTATTATACGCCCAGGACGACAGCCTGGGGAGCATTGACCAGTCCACGGCTGCCTTTGTCCCGCAATATGCGGGAACGAGAGACTTCACCGCCGTGCAGGTGACTGGCAGCCATCATTTCATCATGCTCGATCAACCGCAGAAATTCACATCGGAACTGGCCAGGTTCCTTCAAAGCAGGGACGACTAGCGACGCTTCTTTTCCTTGCGATAGGGCACGAAGTCCCCCAGGCTGCAAAAGCCACCCTGCATTCCGCTTGTGCGGTCGACCAGGCGCAGGATGTCGCCATTGCATTTCTGACTGCCAAATTGCTCGGACACGATTATGTCGCGGTCGCTGGCAAGGCCTGAACAGGTGCCCTTCAGGTTGTTCTGATAGACGAGGTTGCCGGACACCCGGTAAAGCAGCATGTCGTCGCTGATACGAATGACGTTGTTGGCATTGAAATCGCTGATGCAGCGCACCGGTTCGCCTGCGACCTTGCCTGCCAGTTGCTTGTTCAGCATTTTTGCCTGCTTGTCGGTCAATGGCTTGGGGGTGCTGTCAACAGGTGCGCAGGACGCCAACACGGCAAGGATCGGGAATATCGCGGCTCTATTCAACATTGGCATCGGTCGTCTCCACTTCTGGCAATGTCTTCTCATAGCGCATTTTGGTTAAGCGCGACATGCTCAATTATAGGGTCGCCATGTGGCGCTTTTCCTGGGCTGTGACGGTTACAGTCACACCTGCCAGGTCGATGGCGGGCGCTTCTTCCAGCACTGCCATGGCACGCACACCATTTTCCATTTCAAGGACCAATGTTGCAGCCCCCGCCAGATCCTTTGCAAACGGACGGGTGAAGGTCAGTATCCTGCCTTTACCCGACGGGGCATCTGCCAGGTCAACGGCAGCGGGACGATAGTCCTTGGCGACAACGCCTTCCCAAGGCCTGGCAGGCGCATCGGCCGTGTAAATCCCCACTGCCTGCTTTGACATCACACCACCATTAGCCGTCACGAGCGCTGGCCTTGTGCCATCCTTGCGCAATGCCTCCACCATCGCTGCAAGCCCGTAGAGCGTGTAGCCATTGCCAGGGCCGCCAAAAAAGGAAAGGCCTCCGGTAAGCGTGAAGTCGCCAAGCGAACGCGCCGGATCTGCCAGTGCGTCGACTGCTGCGAACACCGCGCAAGGAAAACAGCTGTAGATATCAACGGGGCCTAGGTCTTTTGCTGCCAGGCCTGCTTGCTCGAGCGCGGCTGCAAGCGCATAATCAAGCGCTCCTGATCGATCGAGTGCCTGACGCTGCGTAAGTGGCGGCTCAGCGGCCTCGGCTGATGCTGCAAGCCAGATCATGCGGTCCTCGGCCACGCCAAGCTCGCGGGCCTTGCCCGCACTGGCGAGAATGATGGCTCCACCCAGATCCACCGCGTCCTGCGCGACGTTCCAGCGGCGGTAGATATCCGTGAGGCGGTAGTTTCCACCGCCTTCGGACACCAGTTCCTCGGCAGACCAGGTCCTGGCAAACTGGGCATGTTGGCGGGCAAGTGACTTTTGTGAAAACTCGGCCCACAGCTCGCCCATTTCCAGCGCATAGCTGGTGCAATCAAGTCGCTTGCCAATCCGTCGTGCATTCTCGATCAACGAGTAGGCAAGCGGCATCGAGATGATACCATGACGTATTTCCTGCCGGCTCAATATGGGGAAACTCGACAAGCGGTTGTCGAATGCCGCGTCCGACGCCTGGCGCCAATCAAGAAGCATTCCCGCCTTTCGCGCGCGCTTGGCGGTCCCGTTCGCCTCGGCACCAACGATCACGGCGAGTTCGATGTCGCCGTGACGGATCGCGGCTGCGAGTTCGTTGATCATCGCCTGGGGGCTCTGCCCCCCTACATCTGCATAGATCAACCGGGTTGCGCGAATGCCGCCGGCAGCGCCAAAGGCCTCGGGAACATTGTCAGGAGACCCCGTGCCCATTGAGATGCCGCTGTCTTCGAAGGTGCGTATTGCCGCGATAGTGTCGATTTGCGACGCCAACGCGGCCGCGCAGCCGCTGTCTGCAAGCGCAGATTTGATGGCTGCACCTGCAAGTTCTGCAGGTGTCGGCCAATCGCCAGGCACGGTCCTGCGGCTTGCCTCGCCAACACCCACGATTACGGGTGCATTTCGATCAAAATCTGCCATCATGCGCGTTCCACCCTTTTTCCTTAACCGCACGATTAAATCTGCTACCAGATTTCGCAAGCACAAAGGAGAAGATGCACTATGGCAGCCTGGCCAAAACTGACTTGGGACCGCGAGCTTACAGGTCCGCTCAAGGGAATCAAGGTCGTCGAAATGGCAACCGTAGTGCTTGGTCCTTATGCCGCGGTACAATTGGCAGATCTCGGCGCCGAGGTGATCAAGATCGAGAATGGCGAAGGCGACACGCCAGGCGACCTGATGCGCCACGCTGGTCAATCGCCCACAGGTGACATCGGCCCGATTTTCGCTTCACTCAACCGCAACAAGAAGGCGATCAACCTCAATATCAAGAAGCAGGGCGACAAGGCCGTGCTCGAGGCACTTCTCGAGAATGCCGACGTATTCATCCACAATGTGCGCATGGCGGGAATGGAGCGCCAGGGCCTTGGCTATGAAGAGGTCCGTGCGATTAATCCTGACATTGTCTACGTACATTGCGCAGGGTTCGGCGCAGGCGGGGCTTATGGGAGCCGACCGGCATATGACGACCTCATCCAGGCTGCATCGGGCTTTGCCGCCCTTTTCGAACAGCGCGACGGCGGGCGCCCGGCTTATGCTCCGTCGCTTGTTGCAGACAAGGTGAGCGGTCTTTTCGCTGCCAATGCGACGATGGCGGCCCTTCTTGCACGTGCCAATGGGCAGGGAGGTCAATTTGTACAGGTCCCTATGTTCGAGTGCTTCACCTGGTTCCACATGGTTGAAAACCTGTGGGGTGAAACCTTTATCCCCGGCAATGGCAGGTTAGGGTACACACGCTCGGTGAACCCGCGACGCCGTCCCTACCCGACAAAAGACGGCTTCATTGCAATAGTTCCTTATAACGACCGGCAATGGGCGACCTTTTTTGAACTGGGCGATCGTCCCAACGTGTTCGACGATCCGCGCTTTTCAAGCTACCAGGAGCGCACCAAACATACAGGCGAGTTATATGCGCTCATCGAGGAGGTCAGTGTGACGCGCACCACGGCCGAATGGCTCGACCTTCTTGGA
>JBATDO010000413.1:0-11237 GCA_049663505.1 Sphingorhabdus sp. | reverse complement strand
CCTGCAATCGCCGCCACCCCCATAACGGATAGATAAGCAAAACTCCGAGAAGTGCAGTGCCTGGCGGAAACCATATTCTTGATCGCAATAATCCGACACTGACTAATAAAATCATCACAATCATCATGATCGACATGGCAAGGACTGCGCGAGGCCGCCATCTCAAAAACCCGATCAGGAGCAGCCACGTGGGAAACAATGACAGCGCGACAACCCATTGCATGCCTAAAGGCCTGATGAAGTCATCGCGCCGCATCGCGCCCAGCATATTGGCCATGATTTCTACACCAGAGAGTAAACCGCGATTGCCGTTTGGAACGGGAAAATTGTCTCCCAACCCAGCGGCAGTTGCACCAATGATCACGTCACGCCCTGAGATAAACTCGTCGGGGACATTTGAGTTGAGAATTTCTGCATATGAAATTTCGGTGAATGTTCCCCGCCGTGCAAACGGAATAAGCAACTCAGAGCCGCATCGCCCTGATTGGGTATATGCTGGGGAAGGGGCAGTATTATCAAGGCGATAAACCAGTTCCATGATGTGAGGCCAAGCTTGCCCACTCTTTTCGGACTGAAAACACAACGCTGCATGGCGCACGATTCCATCGTGGCCGAAATCTAGGTTCACATGTCCAATGCCCTTGGCTGCTAGAGCCAATATTGGGGTCGGCAAGTGTGTATCAAACGCTCGGCCATTGCTACCGGGAGATGAAAAATGCAGCGGCAAGAATACAGGCGAGGGGCCGGAAATTGATTTGGCCAATGCCGAGTCCGTCGATCGATTGGCCGATTCACTCAGGATCAGATCCAAGGTGATTGATCGAGGCCTTGCTGATTGCAGCCTTTCAATCAGTCGTGCGTGGACACTTCGTTGCCATGGCCATTTACCCAGCTCGACGATGCTCGGATCATCTATGGCGACGATTAAGATGCCTTCGTCTGCTTTTGCAGGCGCCAAGGAACTCAATCGGTCGTAGACCACATTATCGAATGACGCCGGGCCATGCCAATGGGCAAAGGCGATGATCACCGTTGTCGCGACCAATGAGATGATGACCCATTCGATAGCAAGGCGCAGCTTAAGGTTCATGCCGTCATTTCGGAACATGATCGCAAAACATCAAGTGATTGATGGCACGAAGTGATTAATCTGCAATTGTCATTTTTTCTGTAGGTGCCCAGTTTGTTGCAGTCTCTCCGTCCAGGTACTGCACGACCCCAACACGCCAGAAATATTCTCCGGAGGGCAGGTCGGAAATGGTCACTCGGTCAGAGTCAATCGAGGCTTCGTCGATCATCGGGACGCTTTCGAGAGTGCTACGGAATAGCTGGAAATGATATCGGCGGGTGCCATCACCTTCACCCGACCAGCGGAACACATATCCTTCGTCGCCTTGCCCCGCACTGGCTGACACTGAATTGAGACGACGCCTAAACGCGAATGTTGCAGGCTTGCCCTCGATGCCGCTTGCTGCGATTGCGCGCACGCGTGCGAAAAGTCTGCCATTCTCGACATCATTAACCTCTGCGTTGGCGGTGTGGGTTACAACATCTGCAACCTGTTCAACAAAGCCGGCATCGGTTGCGATGCTCAATCGGTAAGCCACAGCCCCCGGGGTGGGCGCAATCTGGAACCGAACCTGCGGGTCAGCTTGCAGCTTAGCAGGTTCGATGAGCGTTGGTTCGCTTAACATCAATTCGCGGACAACGCTGCCGTTCGCGCCAACGGCGAGGCCGTTACCTGCAGCGAGCGGTTCGGGCGGTTGGCTATTGGTGTTGACTGCGAGGGTACCTTCAACAACTTCTGCGAAGTCCTTTTGATCAAGGGGGTCAAATCGAGACTGAAAGTCAGTTCCTCGTACCGCTGATACAGCCTTGGGAGTTCTAACTTGGTAGCGGTCCTCGCTGGACTTTTGCTTGGTAACAGTTGAACGCATTCCGCCCTTGTTCACTTCAAAATCATAGTCGAGGCGGTTGTTCAAAAAATAGGTGCGCAGTCGACGAATCCGAATGATGCTATTCGATGGCAATGAAATCCTGGACCCATCATCAAGTTGTAACGTCGCAAACGATGATGCCGATGTTGAAAGTTCGACCCCTTCGTTCAGCACAAGGCCGTTGGCAGCATGCCGGCCTTCGCCGACAAAAACCTGGCCGCGGACCGAAATCAGCCGGGCATTGCCCGGCTTGAATTTCAACAAATTACGCGGGATACTCAGCACTGTTCCAACAGGTATCGCGTGCGCGTTTCGAATCCGGTTGTGCTGCTGAACCACCTTGTACATGTCAGGGCGTTGCAGATATATCTGGCTCAACTTGATCAGCGTGTCGCCCTTCCGGACCGTATAATGGATACCCGTTTCATTTTGCACTGCGTGCACTACGCTTCCACTGGACACCCAAGCCACGGCCAAACAAGTAGCCAGTAAGAACCGGGTAATACCCATGTCGGCTTCATCCTTTTTCGATCGTGTTTGCTAGTCGCCGACCTTTGCGATCGTTTCCAGTCGGTATCCATAACCGAAAACCGTGAATATACGGAATCCGTTTTCGGGCTGGAGAGAGAGTTTTCCCCGCACGCGTGATATATGCATGTCGAGGGTGCGTGTTGCCAATGCAGCAGTGGTTCGCCAAATAGTCTCCATAATGTAGTTGCGCGACAGTGTGCGGTCAGCGTTGCGAAAAAATAGATCTGCCAACTCAAATTCCTTTGCAGTCATCGCGACGGTCTTCCCGTTAACCAAGACCGTTTGTTCAATTCTGTTGAGATGATATCGACCATAAGTCGCTTCTGTATCGAATGCTCCGCTCCCTGCATTTCGGCGAAGCATCGCGTTAATTCGGGCTGCTACAACGGCCCGATCTTCTGGCTTGGTGATATAGTCGTCAGCGCCAGCGTTGAGCGCGTCACTGATGTCCTTTTTCGCCGACCTGTTTGTCATCATGATGACAGGGGGCTTCTCAGGAAGCGAGCCTTGCATCCACTTCAAGGTCTCCATTCCGTCTTTACCCGGGATGTTCCAGTCCAGTATTACCAAATCAAATGTCTCGCGCACCAATGCCTGCGCAAGAATATTACCGTCAGTAATTCCTAGTGCAACATGACCCATTTCTTCGACAATCGATTTCAAAAATGCGACGACTTCTGTTTCATCGTCGGCAATTACGACCCGCATATTATTCCCCACTCCCTGCATCCCGCCAATCAGACGGCTTTACATTCGATTGCAGATAGGGAGAAATACCGTAGTTTGCTAGTTAAACGGTTTTACTTTTACAACCATTTACAAGGTGGGCAGCAAGTTTAAGCGGGGCAAGATGGCTGGGGCGGCAGGGATCGAACCTGCGAATGCCGGCATCAAAAGCCGGTGCCTTACCGCTTGGCGACGCCCCATCATCTTGGCATTTGCAAAAACGAAGACATATCGCTTCGCTTGCTGCGGCGGCCTTATAGCGCGAGTTTCGTCAATGGCAATTGCCGAAACTCGCGAATTTTCAATCAAACTATCGGTTGGACCCATCCGTGGGGATCTGGGGTTACGCCTCGTTGGATATCAACAAGTTTTGAACGCAATTGCTGCGTTATCTGCCCTGGTCCTCCTGCCCCAATGGTAAAGCTGCCACTGGCCGAGTGGACGCTCCCGACCGGTGTGACGACCGCAGCTGTCCCACATGCAAAGGCTTCAACAAGTTTTCCAGAGATGGCATCTGCGCGCCATTGATCGATGGCATATCGTTCTTCACGAACATCCAGCCCCTGTTCTCGAGCAAGGGTAATGATCGATTCGCGGGTTATGCCCTCCAATATCGTGCCATCGGTGGGAGGTGTGATCAGCGAGCCATCATCGAACAGGAAGAACAGGTTCATGCCACCGAGTTCCTCGATCCAGCGATGTTCAGCGGCGTCCAGGAACACGACCTGATCGCAACCATGGGCAATAGCCTCAGACTGGGCTACAAGGCTGGATGCATAATTGCCGCCACATTTGGCAGCGCCAGTACCACCGGGTGCTGCACGAGTGTAGTGCTCGGATACCCAGATTGAAATCGCTGGAGCGCCGCTCTTGAAATAGTTTCCAGACGCAGATGCTATTACCATGTAAAGATATTCAGCCGAGGGCTTTACGCCAAGAAAGACTTCGCTGGCGATCATGAACGGTCGCAGATAAATAGCGCCACCATCTACAGGCGGGAACCAATCACGATCCACTTCCACCAATTGGCGGCATGATTGCAGGAACAGATCTTCCGGCAATTCAGGCATTGCAAGCCGTCGTGCTGAACGCTGAAATCGTCGGGCATTTTGTTCTGGTCGAAAAAGTGCCATTTGCCCGCTGACAAGCCGATACGCCTTTAGACCTTCGAAAATCTCTTGAGCGTAATGCAAGACGGCTGTCGCGGGATCGAGTGTCAGTGGAAGGCGAGGTCCTACATGCGCGTCATACCAGCCTTTTCCATCCGCATAACGTATTGTAACCATATGATCTGTGAAGACCCGGCCAAAGCCTGGGTCTGCCAGCAACTTGCTTCGGCGCACTGGATCAACTGCATTGACGTTTGCCTCAAATGGAAATGCACCGGTCGTCATGATCATTCTCTACCATCAATAGCTACACAGGAAAGGGTTGCACTGTCCTATGGCCTGCGCCAAGATACGTCAATATGGCTGTCCCATCTCCCCTTGCAAGCGATAGCGTGACACCGGCTGCTTCGCCTCTGTTCCTGCGTGAACATGAAGTGCGGCGCGGCGTTGAATTGTTGTTCTTTGGTTATACCCGTTTGACGCGATCAATTGACGAGGGATTGGCGCAACAAGGACTGGGCAGGGCCCATCATCGTGCGCTCTATTTCATCGCACGGCAGCCAGATCTGACAATCAGTGAATTGTTGAGGATCCTTGCTATTACCAAGCAATCTCTGGGCCGGGTCCTCAACGATTTGGCTGAACGGGGGCTCGTTGAAACGCGTCCGGGCGAAATCGATCGTCGCCAGACGCTGTTGCGGTTGACTGCACAGGGTAAGGGATTTGAAGCGCATTTGTTCGATGCACTCAGAACAAGTCTCGCAAGCGCTTATGCTGCGGCAGGCCAGGAATCGGTCACTGGTTTTTGGCGGGTGCTCGAAGGACTGATCCCGCCAGCAGACCGGGCCATGATCGCAGCATTACAAAAGGACATCACATGAGTGAACTCATTGATCGGCTGGAAGATAAGATCGTCCAACGCCGGGAAGCATCACCTGACAGCAGTTACGTCGCCTCGTTGTTCGCGCAAGGGCGCTCGAAAATTGCACAGAAAGTAGGCGAGGAAGCGACAGAGACAGTCATAGCGGCACTGGTGGGAGATACCAAGGCCCTCACGAACGAGGCCGCAGACCTGATATTCCACTTAATGGTGTTGCTCGCAGAACGCGGCTTATCGATGAATGATGTTCTCGTCGAACTGGAACGCCGAGAAGGCCTGTCGGGACTGGATGAAAAAGCCTCCCGGCAAAAATGACATCTTTGGAGCGGTTGGAGCGCAAGTGAAGAACAATTATAATCATGCTACACTGAATAAGGAGTGAGCGATGCCTGTTGATGCAACTTTACCGTATGACGAGCAGAATATTTTCGCCAAGATTTTGCGCGGAGAAATCCCGAACAAGACGGTCTTCGAAGATGAATGGGCTTTGGCTTTTCATGACATCAATCCGCAGGCCCCCATTCACGTGCTGGTGATTCCCAAATGCGCGTGTGTTAGTTGGGATGACTTCAGTGCAACGGCAAGTGACGCCGCAATTGCAGGCTATGTGCGGGCGATCGGGGCGGTAGCACGCCAATTGGGCCTCGTGGAGCAGGGGTACAGATTGCTTGCCAACATCGGAAAGGACTCACATCAGGAGGTTTCTCACCTGCATGTCCATCTTTTCGGTGGAAAACCGCTGGGGCCGATGCTCATTCGTTGAAATTATGTTGCGCGATGTGGATTAGCGGTTAGGTTCGTCACCAACCAAGATTGGGTAAGGGGAATAGACAATGATCTTTGATCGCGTGAAGTCAATTGACGCCATCTTAGCGACTGCAGAAAAAAAATCTCTGCATAGAACGCTGGGTGCCTTCCAACTGACGTTGTTTGGTATTGGGTGTGTGATCGGAACAGGAATTTTTGTCCTGACCGCTGCTGGCGCTCAAAAGGCTGGGCCCGGATTGATGCTGGCTTTTGCAATTGCTGGCGCGATTTGTATCGTTGCGGCACTTTGCTATGCCGAAATCGCTTCGATGCTGCCTGTCGCAGGATCTGCCTATACATATACATATACTGTCATGGGCGAATTGCTCGCTTGGACGGTCGGTTGGGCGCTTGTGCTCGAATACGCGGTGGCAGCCAGCGCGGTTTCCGTTGGCTGGTCCGGATATTTTAGCGGGACAATATTAAACGAATTTTTCGGGATTCAGCTGCCCGCTGCTCTGGCCGCCGGACCTCTCGCGCTCGGCGGTGCAGAAGGTGGTGTCATAAACCTTCCTGCGGTCGTGATTGCCTTGTTGATGACTTGGTTGTTGATGATAGGAACTAATGAATCTGCAAGGGTGAATGCAGTTCTGGTAGCAATCAAGGTCGCCGCATTAACCGCATTCATCATACTGACCCTGCCAAAGGCGGAAGTTGCCAATTTCAATCCATTCTTGCCTGCAGGAATTTTTGGCGGCTTTGGATCTGGTGTCGGTGCTGTTGGTGCAGCGGCAACGATCTTTTTCGCTTATGTGGGTTTTGACGCAGTCTCCACTGCTGCAGAAGAAACCAAAAACCCGCAGCGCAACGTCCCGATCGGACTAATCGGCTCTCTGGGTTTTTGTACAGTATTTTATATTCTCGTGGCAGCAGGTGCAGTGGGCACGATCGGTGGACAGCCAATCATGGGACCAAATGGTGTCCCTTTCCCCGCAGGTTCTGAAGCTCTGGCCATGCAATGCGCATTGCCACAATATAGTGACATGCTCGTCTGCTCGAACGAAGCATTGGCCCATGTGCTGCGACAAATTGGGTTCGGCCCGGTAGGTAATATGCTCGGTATCGCCGCATTTGTGGCGCTGCCTTCGGTGATTTTGATCCTTCTGTTTGGTCAAACTCGCATCTTCTTTGTGATGTCACGCGACGGATTGTTGCCAGAAGGGCTTTCGAAAATTCATCCTAAATGGAAAACGCCTTATGTGGTGACGGCGATTACTGGTGGAGTAGTCGCTTTCGCGGCTGCGTTTCTGCCAGTGGGACAACTGGCCGACATCGCAAACGCCGGTACCCTTTATGCGTTTATGATGGTTGCTATCGCGGTGATGATGTTGCGCAAGTCGGAGCCCAATCGCGTGCGGTCATTCAAAACGCCAGCGCTTTGGTTGGTCGGACCACTTACAATCGCTGGATGCATCTTCCTGTTTTTGAACTTGCCCTTTGAGGCCATGATCGTGTTGCCTGTGTGGGGAGCAGTCGGCATCCTGATCTATTACCTTTACGGGTATAAAAAGAGCCATGTTGGACAAGGTCTGATCGAAGTTCATGAAGAAGATCCAGACGCACCAAAGTCACCTATCGAAATTTGACCTGGGCATCACAGATTAAAGAAAGGGGCGCTTTTGCGCCCCTTTTGTTTGACAGATATCAGGCGCAGGTTTCAGCCAAATATGCTATTTATCCAGCGCATCGTTGAGGCGCACTGGTGCATATTGAGCGCTCTGCGAGGCAAATTACTGGAGGCCAAATCGACGACTCTTTGAACAATAGCCGAAACTGCGGTTCGCTAAAGTGACGCGCTGATATTTTCTGCCTGTGTTAAATGCGGCGCGGCTGTGAAAATAGCGGTTCGTCAGTGCTGGTGAGTTGGCGGAGTGTGATAATTTTACCGATGCTGAGGCCGATATATTCCATACTCGAAATTTGGTGCGCGACAGAAATCCCGCCTGCCTCCACTTATAGGGGCAAGCGGCCCGCTGTGCCTGGCCGAGTAAAAAGTCTGCCATTTTCAGACCACAACACAATGGCGAGAGAAACGAAACCGCAAATCATGAATCCTGCGGCCACCGGTGTCACGCTGTTGTCGAACTGCTGGCCGATAGCACCCCCGATCAGTGCTGCAATCACGGTTCTTGTAAACGTCTGAAACGACGAGGCCGCACCAGCAACTGCACCAAAGGGCGTCATGGCAATCGAGGAGAAATTGGATCCGATGAAACCCACCATTGCCATATTAGCCGTCAGCAGAATCAGGAATATGGGTAACGATGTTGGAGCGACATAAGACGCGGCCAACTGCAACCCTCCCAATATTATAAAGGTGATTAATGCGGTTTGCGAGACCCTGCGTGCGCCGAATCGTTCGACAATCCGTGCATTCGTAAAGTTTGAGACGGCTATTCCTATCGCTACAATTGCAAACCCAATTGTGAAAAATTCCTTGGCATTAAACACCTTGTCAAACATTTGTTGCGAGCTGTTGAGATATCCGAAAAGAGATCCCTGAACGATTCCTGCGCCAAGCATGTAGCCTGCTGCGTTGCGATGGGTGATCACCTTCTTCCAGGCGCTTGCAAGTGCCTTTGGTTCAATAGGAATGACATTTTCCGGTGTCAGCGTTTCAGGGAGGCGACGCCAGACCCATAAGGCTGCGATCAATGCCATCAATGCCATGACGTCGAAAATCGTTTGCCATCCGGCGAATAACAATACCGCTTGACCGATTGTCGGCGCGATTATTGGTACGATCATGAAGATGAGAAATATGGTGGACATCCGCTTTGCCATGGCATCGCCAGAGAATTTGTCTCTGATTACCGAGACAACCAGCACGCCCATGGCCGCGGCAAGAAAGCCGTGCCCAAATCGCATGGCTAAGAGGAATTCAAAGCTCTTTGAAAAGCTGCACGCCAACGAGAATATCGTTGAGCCCAGTATCGAAAACAGCAAGATGGGCCTGCGACCGTAACGGTCGGACAGTGGTCCGTAAATCAGGGCACCAATGCCGGTCCCAGCCAGAAAGACCGAGATCACATGTTGAATGCGGTTGGGATCACCGATCGAAAGCCCCTCAACCATGGCAGGAAATGCCGGCAGCATGGCGTCAATCGCTAGGGCGTTCAATGCCATGAGTGACGCCATCATTACGACAAGCTCGCGTTCACTTATCGACTTCGTTGAAGATATGGGAGATTGCATTGGACCTCTATGCGGGTCAGTTGTCCCTTTTTCCAGCAGTCTTTCTACAAATCTCAATCTTTCAACATGCACTTTCTGCACTATCCAAAAATTGCCCACTGCCTCCTGATTTAGCCGATTACGCAGCCATATTCGAAATAATGGCTAATGTAGAAAATGCGCAATTTTCTGATGCTATCACGAGACAGGTAACAAAGGCGATTGCAACCAATAACGCTTTCCCGCATTTGGGTGCGATGCAACCAATCACCGACGACGAACAGACGGTTGATATCGAACCGGGACCGTTCCGCGGCCGGCGACTAAGAAACCGCGTGTTTGGTGTGGCGTTGGTGTTTCTCATTTTGTTGCTGGCTATCGCCTGGTGGCAGCGCAACACCATAGCCGACCGGTTTGTGGAAAGTGAGCTGGAAAGCCGAGATGTTCGGGCGACATACACAATAGATAATATCGGGTTTCGCACGCAACGTATACGTAATCTGGTCATCGGTGACCCGGCTAGTCCAGACTTGACTGCCAAGCTGGTGGAAATCGATGTCGCACTAAATTTTTCAGGCGCCTCTATGCGCGATGTTCGGGCAAGCGGAGTGATTGTTAAAGGGCGTTTTGCAGATGGAAGGCTGAGCTTTGGTGAACTCGACAAATTCGTCGACCCGAAATCGACCAAGCCATTCGAATGGCCAGATATCGGTCTGGTCATAAAGAATGCACGGGCGAGAATCGATACTCCTTGGGGGGTGATAGGGGCAGGGCTGCATGGTCGGGGACTGCTGCGCAATCGGTTCGTTTCCACCCTATCCCTGCGGTCACCAGGTCTTGCAGCAGAGGGATGCCTTGTGCCGCTGGCAAAGTTTGATGGCAAATTGTTGCTCGAATGGCGTCAGCCGCGTTTGATAGGACTTTTCCGTGCAGCAAGAACGACTTGCCGATCGTTGGATATCGATGTGGTCGAACCAGTATTTGACGCAGATGTTAAGCTCGCAGAGGGTTTCGACAAATGGGTGACAAGTTCACAGTTCTCGGCGCAAAGCGCATCATTTGGAGAAATGCATTTTACTCGTCCCGCCGGCAAACTTTCCTTGGATGGCGGCCTTAAGCGGACCAACTTTGCGCTTGCGCTTGAACAGACCGGACTGCGACGTCCGCCTCTTTCTGTCAAGCAACTGGCCCTCGATGCAACTGGCTATTTCGGGATGAACGGTAACCGGATTGGCGCTTCGGCACGTGGATCCATACACATGGCGCGTGGATCACTCGACAAGGGCACAATAAGAAGTTTTCGAGACATCGTCGTGCAGACACGCGACACGCCGGTCGGCCCGCTAATGGCGCGAATGGCACCAGTGCTGGAACGAGCGGGAGACAATTTTGCCGGGCAGCTGAAGTTTGACGCGTTTCGAGATTTTGAGGGACGCACAGGAGCAACGATCGAATCGCTTGCTTTTGACTCCGTCTCCGGAGCGAAAGTTCGGCAAAAAGGTAAGTTTGTCGTGGAGGGCACAAAACAGCGGTGGCAATTTGTATCACCGGTAGCACTGGTTTTTGGTGGCCGCGATCTGCCAGACGTCCAACTTGCATTGCAACAGTCGCGCGGTGGCTATTGGGGCGGCGAGCTGGCTGTTTCACCCTATCACGCCCAAAAATCGCTGTTTGCGATCCCGCACTTGATGTTTCGGGGAACTCCCGGGGGAAGTTGGCAGTTCACCGGGCAGGCGAGACTTTCAGGTCCGATCCCAGGGGGAAGCATAAGTGGTCTGAATTTGCCAATCGATGGCACATATAATGGTCGCAGCTTTGCATTTTATGATCATTGCCAGATGGTCAGCTTCGACTTGGTCACGGTCTCGACATTGAAGCTCAGGTCGCAAAGTTTACGCATGTGTCCTGACCGGGGTGGTTCGATGCTTACTTTTGTTAATGGAGATGCTCGGTTTGCAACAAACTTGGCAAACCTGGCATTGGTTGGTTCGCTCGGAGATGCACCGATCCGGGCTACCAGCGCGCACTTACGGTTCAACCTGTTCGAGGGTTTTGCAGCACATAATGTGAAAG
>JBATDO010000412.1:0-5903 GCA_049663505.1 Sphingorhabdus sp. | reverse complement strand
TCCAGACACCCTTCAAGCGCTTCAACATTTTTGCCCAGGGCAATTATGAAGTGTCAGATGCGGTCGAGGTCTACACGCGCGGCATGTTCTCGAAGAACACCGTTGATACCGTAATTGCTCCTTCGGGTTCCTTTGGTGGTTCAGTGGTTGTCAACCTTAACAACCCCTATCTGCCTGCTGCACTGCGTAACCAGTTCTGCGCATTCAACACAGCGCCGATCAACCCTGCGACCGGTACTCCAGACGTATATACGCCGCGCTTCACTCCTGCTGAATGCGCTGCAGCAGCCACAGCCACGGGCCGTACCGACCCGAACTATCGTGAAGTATCGACCTTGCTTAGCCGTCGTACTCCTGAAGTAGGTTCGCGTATTTCCAACTATCAGACGACAGTCTTCGATTATCGTATCGGAGCACGCGGCGGCATCACCGACAGCATCGATTGGGATATCAGCGGAGCTTATGGCGAATCTGAGAATATCCAGACGATCAAGGGCTACACACTACAGTCGCGCTTCCGTGAAGCGGCGCTCGCTAACAGCACGACGGCCTGCCAAAGCGGGAACTCGGCTTGTGTGCCAGTGAACTTGTTTGGTCCAGCTGGTTCTATCACGCCAGCAATGGCTGCCTTCTTGTCGGCAAATTCAACTACAACAGTGCGTACCACGCTTGCCCAGGCACGCGGCACAATCTCTGGCGATGCAGGCTTTGGTTCGCCATGGGCGGGTGAGCAGGTTGGTTTCGCTATAGGTGCTGAATACCGCAAATATGGTGCAACCCAATCCTCCGACCTGCTGGCACAGACTCCAGGTGAACTGGGTGGCGCTGGCGGTGCCGCTCCAAATATCGATGGCGGCTATGACGTCTATGAAGCCTTTGGCGAAATCATCGTGCCAATCGTTGAAGACAAGCCATTGTTCCACAGCCTGACGGCTGAAGCTGGCATACGTTATTCGTCCTATACCGTTCCAGGTGCAGCGCAGCAGAACAAGACCACTACTTGGAAGGCTGGCGGTAGCTGGGAGCCTGTCGAAGCGCTCAAGATACGCGGTAACTACAGCCGCGCTGTCCGCGCTCCGAACATCGGTGAACTGTTCACACCGCAGACTGTTGGATTGACCAACCTTGGTACCGATCCTTGCTCGGGAGCTGCTCCGACAACGAACGCCAACCTGCGTGCCGTTTGTATTGCACAAGGCGCCCCAGCTGGTACCATCGGATCGATTACCAACCCGACCGCAGGTCAGGCCAACATCACTGTTGGTGGTAACGTCAACTTGAGGCCGGAAAAGGCTAATACATGGACCCTTGGGTTCGTGTTCCAGCCGGATTTTGTCCCTGGTTTCAACATGTCGCTTGATTATTACAACATCAAGATTGACAATGTTATCGGTACTGCACTGCCAGGCGATATCATTGCCGCCTGCTTCGGCACCATCACCGCTGCAAGCGCGACTGATCCGAACTGCACCAGCTTCCGTCGTAACCCTGTAACAGGTGGTCTTGATGGCGATCCGGCGATTACCGGTGGCTTGTTTGGTCCAACCAACAACCTCGGAAAATTGTCGACCGACGGTTTCGACCTGCTCGCAAACTGGAAGGGCGATATCGGTTTTGCCGATCTGTCATTGGCATTTGTCGGCAACTGGACACGTTCATCGAAGTTCAATGCAAACCCGGCAAACCCAGCTTCGCTGAACCGCGAATGCGCAGGTTACTACTCGGTCAACTGTTCGTTCACCGGTTCGATCCAGCCTGAATTTGCAACTTCGACCCGCGCAACACTTGGTTTTGAAGACGTAGATCTGTCATTCCTGTGGCGCTGGACCGACGCTGTGCAGTTCGAGCCAGAACAGCTTGCAGCTGATATTGCTGCTGCAGTGGCTGGCGGTTGCGCTAACCCAACCACAACAGATGATGATGGCTGCGTCGTCGAAGAAGAGTTCCGCCGCATCGGTGCAGAGCATTATTTCGACCTGACCGCACGTTGGAAAGCGAGCGACAATTTCTCGTTCACATTCACCATCCAGAACCTGTTGAACAACAAGCCTAAGGTTGTTGGTAACACGATCGGTTCAACCACCTTCAACAGCGGAAACGTCTTCCCGTCGACTTACGACGCGTTGGGTCGCCGCTTTGGTGTTGCAGCGAAACTGACCTTCTAATCAGCTCGTTGATACAAGATTAAGAAGGGGCGGGCAGAAATGTCCGCCCCTTTTTTATGAGGCATTCGTTGCCTTTGAATTATCGCCGACTTGACAATTGCGCCCTCATTGGCCCTAGTCCTGTCGTGAATAATGCCGAACTTTCAGCCGCCGCTGCCCTTGCCGAAGCCGCTCTTGCTCGGGGAAATGCCGACGCGTATGACATGGCGATAGCTGCGCTGGCCTGTTCGGCTCGGGGGGATTATCAGGCCGCCGACACACTCTTTGAGCGTGCGCTGGGGCTTGAGCCTGGCAACCCTTCGACGTTGACCAGTCTTGCCATCCATTATCGCCAACAAGGCCGCTACCGTGATGCCGTACTGGCCTGCGACGAGGCAATCCGGAATTACCCCGACTATCCCGATGCCTGGATCGAAAAGGGTGCCATACTGGCTGCAGGTGGATCAAACGAGGCGGCGCGCGCGAGTTTTGCGCGAGGCGCCGAACTTGCACCTCATTTTGCTAATGCGCACGCAGGCCTAGCCGCCCTTGCTGCGCGTGAGGGAGATAGCGAAACCGCACGCCGCCACGCCTCCACGGCCTTGTCGCTCGACCCTGCCAACGCAGTCGCCACGAATGCGTTGGCCAGCGCGGAGCTTTCGTCGGGCAATGCAGAACAAGCACTAGGTCTGTTGGAGCCAATGTTGGCAAGGCTGAGCGAGCCAAGTATCGAGCGTAGCATGGGGCTTTCACTCATGGGAGACATTCTCCATCGTCAAGAAAGCCATGCTGCAGCATTTCACAACTACGCCGCTTCAAAAGCCGATTTTGCCGCCATCAATGCCAGTTCTGTGACAGGCCAACTGGATAACACGAGCTTCGTCAAGGCTTTGAAAGACGGTTTGGCAGCAACTGATCACAGCGCATGGCAAAGTGCACCAGGCACAAAGCCAACCGTTGCTGCAAATCGTCATGTGTTTCTGATCGGCTATCCACGTTCGGGAACGACGCTGGTCGAGAATATTCTCGCTTCAATTCCCGGAGTGTGCGCGTTAGAGGAAAGGCCTACATTGGTCGAAACGGACCGCGAATATATCGCGGGTAACGCTACTGAAATCATGGCAGGGATCGAGCGCTTTTCGCGGCTTGATGCCAACGGTCTTGAGCAACATCGCCAAGCATATTGGGATAAGGTCATAATTAGCGGGGTCGCTGAAAATGCCTCTTGTTTCGTAGACATGGACCCACTCAAGGGTACGCGCCTTCCCTTCATCGCCCGGCTTTTCCCCGAAGCGCGTATCTTGGTGATGCGCCGCGATCCGCGCGATGTCGTGTGGAGTTGTTTTCGCACCAATTTTGCAATGAGCAGTGGCACGCTCGAATATACCACGCTGGAACGCGCTGCCCGTCATTATGACGCACTGATGCGCCTGACGGAATTGGCCATTGAACGCTTGCCGCTCAAATTCCACATCGTCCAATATCACCGGCTCGTTCAGGCGTTTGACGAAGAAACCAAGGCTATGTGTGAATTTGCAGGTCTCGAATGGACAGACGCCGTTCGCAGCTTTGATCGCACCGCCGCGCAGCGCGGCGTAAGTACCGCAAGTTCAGGCCAGGTAAGGCGTGGTTTGTACGATGGAACCCGCCAGTGGGAAGCTTATGCCGAATATCTGGAACCCATTCTCCCAACCCTGCAGCCATGGATCGAAAAATTCGGCTACGACAAATAGGACGCGGCGCTAACGCAAAGCAAAGGGTAGTTCCATCGAGATTTCCGCCGTCTTGGCAACTTGCTCTGCCCAATGCAGCACCATTTCAATTTCCTCGCCATATGCGCTGCGAGCTGCTGCATGTTCTGCCAGCCGATCATCGGTGCGAAACGAGCCTCCGAACTTGCTGTGCGTTCCAAAGGCAGGATGATTGATCAGTTGCGCCTCGGAGATATCGAGGCCGAAATGGCGGGCGGCTGCCGCCACCCGCTCAATAGGCTTTCCGGTCAACTGCTCGCTGTCGAGCGTCGCTACCCGGTCTGGTCCAAATTGCCCAGCAATCTTATGAAACAACTGGTGCTGCGCGAGCCAACCTACAGCAGCCACTTGCAAATCCGACTGTCGGAAATAGTCCCGGGCTTCGAAACCCAGGTCAACGGCACCGTCGGTTATCAAGCCTTCGAGCAATTCGCGGCACCACAAACGGCACCACAAGCCTTTACGTGCAACCGACACCAGGAAAACGGGTAACGGTGCATAAAGCAATACCGCTTTGGATTGCTGCCGCATGGCAAGGGCCAAGGGCACCAGCGAGTTAAACACGTTGGACGGTTTGACGATGACCGCCTTGTCGCTGCCAAAAGGCCGTGCCAGCATGTGCAGGGCATGGTCAAGGCGTTCAGCAACTTGGGCTCGGTGCGCCCCGCGGCGTCGCCAGCCGACTATATCATTCAGCAGGACTGGCTCCTTCAAGCCCATCGAAACGCCCGGAAGATTGAAAGCCCGCGCAAACATCGTCGAAGCGCAAAAGGCCGAATGGATGATGAAGTGAAGATCGTTATCGTGACCGATGGATGCAACGGCATTTGTTCGGTCAATGGCAACGATGTCTTCGGCAACTCCCAGATATTCGTCGGTAATGAATGTCGCTGCATCATGCTGCTCACGCGTCAAGTGACGCATTTGAAACTGGTCACGCTCCGCGTCATAGCGGTGCGTTAGCCAAGTCGCGTCAGCCAATACTGAATCTAGTCGATCGTCACCAGTCATTGCAGCGACCTTGCCGTTTGCATCGGTAAATGGCAAGCATGGCGGTTATGAACAAGACGATCCCATCTACCGATGCCGCTACACTGAACAATCAGGCAATGCAGGCTCTCCGCGCCGAGTCCTTTGCTATGGCAGAGCAGTTGTTTCTGCAAGCGGCAAAGCTGGATCCGACAGCAAGCGCATTATGGCGAAATGTCGCCACAGCACGTCGGGCACAAGGCAATGATATTGGTGAAATCGAGGCACTCGAAGCAGCGATCAACATTGAACGCCGTGATTTCATGGCCTGGCTTCGCAAGGCGGAGATCCACCAACGCCTTGGCCAGGAGGCACTGGCGCTATCAGCCTGGCAGGCGGTGCTCCAGTTGGCCGCTCAAGCCGATCAACTGCCCCCCGAAATCGAGACGCTGGTTGCCGGAGGCCGGGAATTCGTTGAAGCCGCTAACGCCCGAATAGCAACGGCCGTCGAAAAGGAGATCGCACCCCTTGCAGAAAAGCTCGACGAAACAGAGCGCCGTCGAACCCGTGCATTTGTTGACCTGGCTATGGGTAGGCGTCGGTCCTTCATCAACCAGTGCGAAGGTCTCTATTACCCGTTCTTACCTGCCGACGAGTTTTTTGATCGCAGACATTTTTCCTGGTTGGCAAAGGTCGAAGCAGCAACGCCACAGATAAGGCGGGAACTGGAGGCATTGCTCAGTGAGCCGGACCAGGCAATGAGACCCTATGTTCGCTTGGACAACGGTGTTCCGGACAACAAATGGTCCCCGCTTGATCACTCCCTGGACTGGAGTGCATGCTTTCTTTGGGAATATGGACAGCCAAACAACGCTGTTCTTGACCGCTGCCCTGTCACTGCGGCCGTGCTTCTGGACTTGCCATCAGCGCATATTCCGGGACGTGCACCGAGCGCTTTTTTCTCGATTTTGAAACCGCGCACCCGCATTCCCCCGCACACGGGCGTAACAAATACGCGGGCAATCATACACTTGCCGCT
>JBATDO010000411.1:0-3376 GCA_049663505.1 Sphingorhabdus sp. | reverse complement strand
GTTACCAATCCATCAGGCAATGCCTTTTTCTCTGTGGGATCGCCCCACTGCGTCACGTAGTTGTCCTGCACCCGGACTACTGCGGTTCCATCCCACCAGCGTGCAGTTGCAAGTTTGCGGATGTTTTCAACCCATCCCTGGCTTATAGGGGAAGCGATGAGTTGAATGACTACCCGGCGCTCCCGGCGCCTGTCGTCAGCTTCCAGATTCATTATAAGCAGTTCAGAAGGTGCTATTGCAATCCAATCTTGCGCCTTTGCGGCAGCGACGATTTCAGATGGTGCCGGTAGATTCTCAGGTGCTTTTGCAGACAAGGGGAGCGATGCAAGAAGTGCAACGGCAGCGGAAGTCGTGATACATTTGTTCATGTTGCTGGTTATGGCAAATCAAGCAGCCTTGCGAAAGCAATAAGGAGCGGCTAGGGGCGTGCGTCCTTTGTAAGGATTGCGGAGACGTGGCCGAGTGGTCGAAGGCGCTCGCCTGGAAAGTGAGTATACGTCAAAAGCGTATCGAGGGTTCGAATCCCTCCGTCTCCGCCACTTAAACCTATGAAAGTATTGACCTTCTGGGTTGACGCCCAAAAATCCTTTTGTATTCAAGGGTTATTCCGGTGGGCTGTTCACCTCGCCTCGGGCTGGCTCGGCAAAATGTGTTCTCCTAAGTCCGACTTTCTCCAAAGCTGTTACCTACACAGGGGCCGATGAAGAGCTGGTAATCACCTACGATAGCTCGATATTTTGGGGAATCGATTTCCGGGTTGGAACTCAGTCCGATCATGATCGGGAGAATCTGTCATCCAATCGTTGCTCGGCCCAATCGATTGGAAACGGGTTCATCAGGGTCGCCAGCATGGTGTCAGGGCCCAACTGCCCGTCAAGGATCGCGTCGATGATGTCGGGCGCCAGCAAGGTCAGCCGCAGGACACGGGTGAGATTGGATGGCGATATCTTCTCCTGCACAGGTAAGGGAGCGCTTGACCGACAGAGAACGTTTCGCATCAGACTGACACCTCCTCGCCGACATGATAGCAGTAGCGCTTCGGTCCTTTGCACGCATGCATTGCGATGAGCGGCAGGCCGTTCTCATCAAATAGGTCGTTGGCGATGGCAGCCCTACTCACTTTAACGCGCCTTTGACATCGCAACCATTATTCCACATGTTGTGGACACGAAAATCGGAGTTTCAAGAATTCAAGCATCACCCTCGATGTCCGCGTTAATGGTCCCCATTGCGATTTCGTTGCTGCCAATGTTGGCGATACGGGCACCTATGAGAATGTCAGCGAATATGTGCGCGACCTGATTCGAAAGGACAAGGATCGGACCGAAGTTAAGCTGATCGAGCGTTTGAAAGCCCAACTTGGCGCTGCTTTCGCTTCGCCCGATGACACTTACGATGCTTTGACCGCGAATGAACTGATTGCCCGCAATCGTGCCCGTCACTCGGCATGAGTGGATTCGTTTGCAGATACGAAAATCACTTTAGTTACTGGAAAACGCTGACCGATGGCACCGTCGGTATTGTAACTACCCTTCGCGAAATGATGCACCAGATCGATCGATTTACGGATGATTTTTGCTAATCACTCAATAGCCTTGGCCTGCCTTTTGAGCGTTTCGACCGAACCACTTTTTTTCTCCCACTTCAATGTCTTCAATTTACACCCGAAGGCTCGGAAACAGCCATTTGAGTGAGGTCACAGAATCCTCGCCAGGCGCGCAAAGGGCTTGCACCTGCCAGAATACGCATCACCAGCTCTGCTGATTTGTCGAAAACCTGATTTTAGCGACAGGACGAGTGGCAGACTTCCAGCCTGGGCCTTCACTTTTGGACCATTTCCCACTGAAGGATATGGTGTCGAATTGACCCGTCTGTTTGCGTCTCATGCGCCGAAAGCGCGAGGCCGCCATGACCGTTAAATACCGCAAGGCGGCGTTGATCAGTTCCGGTCATATCGGGATTGAGCGCCATGGTAACGGCGTGAACCACCTCTTCGCCTTCGATCCACCATGACCCGGCATAGTGAAAATAGCTGTCGAATGCTCCAGCCTTCTGCTCGGCGCTTGCATTGCGGGCATTTGCGATTTTGAATGAAGGACGCGCTGCTTTTGCGATGCTTGCAGTCATCGTACCGTCGACAGAATAAATAATGTAGCCATGAGCGTCGTCGCCGAAGGGACGGGTCACACCGCCATTGGAATATTCAATCCGCCAATCGACAAGCTGCCACGCACCAATGAAGTCTTCAAGACTATGCGGCATGGGTTTTAGTCCTCTGCAATACGGGACGACGGTGCTGGACGATGCGAAAGCGGCTGGCGACAAAAGCAATATCGGCAAGGCAGGCATTGCCCGCCGGGTTGAGCCCGGTCACATGATAGTCGCTATAGGCTGCAGCGAAATTCGCCCACATCGCGCCATGTAGGTTGATCGACAGGTTCATGCCGCTGGTCACATAGGCATCGAGTGAGCGAGCGATGAAGTCCTCATCGGTCGAATAGAGATAGGATGAGATTGCGCCATGCTCGCGCGCCAGCCGGGTAGCTTCTTCGACCGCCGCATTGCAGTCCTTGGCGGCAATCACGAATAAGACCGGGCCGAAATGCTCTTCTGCATAAAGGGCGACATCGCCTGCGGGAAGCGCGACTACAAGCGGCGTCATGGTCCGCGCGTTAGGATAGTCCGGATGTGGGTATGCGACGGGTTGGCGCAGGATGCAGGCGTCGGGTGCCTGTCCCGCACGCTTTACCAATTGGCGTACCAATTCACAGATTGGCTCTGCCTGGACTGCGCCCATTATGCCCGCAGCAACAGAAGGATTGTGTGCGATTGTATCTATGGCTGCCACCAGCGCATCCGCAACGTCCTTGAAGGACGCATGGCCTTCAGCCGTCTGGATGCCTCCTGCTGGCACATAGACATTTTGCGGGCTGGTGCACATTTGCGCGGAAAACAGGCAGGTCGCGCGTGCAATGGCGGTGGCGGTGGCCTCCAAATCTTCGCAGCTTTCGAGCACCACGGAATTGATCCCCGCCGTCTCGGTGAATAGCAGCTTGCCGGTGACGGTGCGTTCCAGATAGCCTCCAAAACGTGGGCTGCCGGTGAAATCTATGATCTGCACAGCCGGGTCATCGATGAAGCGCTGGGCGACTGGCGCATCCAACGTATCGACGGCAAGTGTCACCAGATTAGGGTCGAAGCCATAGTCGGCCAGCACCTTTCGGCATTCCTGCACCACAATCGCCATAGGCAGGATCGCAATCGGGTGCGGTTTAACGATTACGGGATTTCCAGTTGCAAGACTTGCAAACATTGCCGGATAGGCATTCCACGTCGGGAAGGAGGCACAGCAGATGACGAGGCCGATGCCTCGCGG
>JBATDO010000410.1:0-2490 GCA_049663505.1 Sphingorhabdus sp. | reverse complement strand
GAGAAGAGCTACCGTCTCGCCCGCAATGGTTCTGCGTTCAGCCCGCAGGGCGGCTTGAGAATTTCGCCACGCGACTTGGCCCGGGTTGGCCAGTTGCTGTTGAACTCGGGCAAACCCCTGCTGTCGCGCAGGGCCTTTGATGAAATGCTTGGACCTGTCTGGACGTTCGATGGAACCAACGGAAGCAACGACAAGGGCTATTTCCAGGCCTACGGTCTTGGTATCCACTGGCTCGCCGATGGCAAGGGCGGGCAATGGATCGGGCATGTTGGAGAAGCCTATAGCCTGCGCGCCGGATTCTGGATCAACATAAAGGAAAAGCGCGGGTTTGTCCGCTATGTGACGATGGTGGACGAGTTTGCGCCTGTCGGTCACTGCTTTGACGCATGCCCGTGAAATTGGCATCATGTTGCAGGCTGCCCGAGAGACAGCCCGTGCCGCACTTGCGTTCCTCCCCATTTCCCCGCTGATGTTTGCAGCGCTTGCATTATGGTTTTATGCGCGCTTGGAAGACCGCGACCGGAGTTAGAAAATGGCAAGAAAAAATCGCGAACATCATGATGAAGATCAAGCCGAAGAACCCGTGGTGATGTGCTGGTTGTGCGGACGGTCGATGGGAGCCACTGTGGAGTGGCACCACCCTGTCCCGAAAAGTCGAGGAGGGCGTGAACGGCAACCGATCCATGCGATTTGTCACAAGACCGTGCATGCCAATTTTTCCAACAGCGAGTTGGAGCGCCGCTATTCGACCGTTGAAAGCCTGCTTGGGCATCCGGAAATCAAGCGGTTTGTCGACTGGATCGCCAACAAACCGCCCGAATTCAACGCGCCGACCAAGGATCGGCGCTGAACTTATCCTGTAACCACAGCCTCGCGCCTCGTTTTCCATAGCGAGAAGAATATCCCGCCAAGGATGAGGGCAAAGGTTACGACAAGGCTCATGACCGGCGGGAACTTGTCGCCGTCCATCAGGAAATCTGAAACGAAGATCTTGGCACCGATGAACACCAGCACGAGAGCCAGCGCATATTTCAGGTAGTGGAAGCGGTGAACCATCGCTGCCAATGCAAAGTACAGCGCTCGCAGCCCCAATATTGCCATGATATTCGACGTGTACACGATGAAGGTATCGGTCGTGATTGCAAATATTGCAGGAACGCTGTCGACCGCGAATACCAAGTCCGCGAGATTGATGACGACAAGTGCCAGGAACAAGGGTGTTGCGGCACGAACCATCTTGCCGGACTTCTCGTCGGGTACAACGACAAAGAATTTCTCTGCATGCAGATCTTTCGTCACCCGCATGTGCTTGGAGATGAACTTGACTGCGACATTGTTTGCAACATCGATTTCCTGATCACCAGTGAACAGCATCTTTATGCCGGTCCCGATCAGGAATGCGGCGAAGATGTAGAGCACCCAGTAATATTCCTGCACGATCGCAGCGCCTGCAGCGATCATGACTCCGCGCAGCACGATTACGGCGATGATGCCCCAAAGGAGCGCGCGGTACTGGTACTTGCGAGGAATGGCAAAATAGGTAAAAATCAGGCTGATCACGAACACGTTGTCGATCGAAAGCGCCTTTTCGATGAAGAAGCCGGTATAATATTGCATTCCGCTCTCACCGCCTTTCTGGAACCATACCCAAAGGCCGAACAGCAAAGCGATGCTGATGTAGAATGCAGAGAGCTTCAGGCTTTCGCCTATGCCCATTTCCCGATCTTCCTTGTGCAGTATTCCAAGGTCAAAAGCGGTGAGGGCTATTACCAGGCCGATAAAGCTCAGCCAGAACCAGACCGGCGTTCCAAGCCAGTCAGCAAACAAAAAATCCATGTGTCCAGTCCTCTTGAACGATGTTGGTTCAATCGGAGTTTCCGGTCACCGGCAAGGCATTATTCGGGGGTAAGGAACCGCCTGGCCATGTGCACCGGAAACTTCCGATGCGGCCGACATCACGTTGCTCAAAAAAAGCCAACGCCAGAGGGGCCCGGTCCGCGAAACGCGATATGGAGTGATTTACTCCGAATTGCAAGCGTTGCTGACGTGCGCCGTCATTTATTCTCGAAGCAGGTCGTTGATCGAGGTCTTGGAGCGGGTCTGGGCATCGACGCGTTTCACAATGACTGCACATGAAAGGCTTGGTCCCGGGCTGCCATCCGGCAAGGATTTGCCGGGCAATGCACCGGGCACCACCACCGAATATGCAGGTACCCGGCCGATGAAAATCTCTCCGGTATTGCGGTCAATGATCTTGCTGGTCGAACTTATGAATACACCCATCGAGAGCACGGCACCTTCTTCGACAACAACGCCTTCTACAACTTCGGAGCGTGCACCAATGAAGCAATTGTCTTCAATGATGGTTGGGTTGGCTTGCATGGGTTCTAAAACACCACCAATGCCCACGCCACCCGACAAGTGAACGTTTTTACCAATTTGTGCGCATGAACCCACAGCCGCCCACGTGTCAACCATAGTGCCTTCATC
>JBATDO010000409.1:0-1518 GCA_049663505.1 Sphingorhabdus sp. | reverse complement strand
CTTCTCGATATCACAACTGCCATCTCCGGCTGGTTGGACTCCACATTCCTGGTTGTCCAGCAACCGTGGATCCTTGGCCAAGACACCATTGGGCCGCAGGAGCGTTACAGCCTGCGCCCGGCGGTTCGAACTGCAGCCGGTTGCCCAGTTGAAGCAGGCATCAAGGCCAAGTGGTTCAAGCACCAGCCGCGACATCAGCCTGTCGAACCTCTCGCCGGTCGCGCCTTCGATCGTTGCAGCAATCAGCGGCGAATTGATATTGGCATATTGGAAAAACGTGCCTGGACCGTGCAATCTGTCCCATGCCCTGGGATCGGACAATATCTGCGCAAGATCGCCATCCAACGGGAGTATGTAGTCGATTTCATCTCTTAGTCCTGCGCGGTGCGACATCAGCTGGCGCAGCGTGATGGGTGTTGCTGGAAATGCCGGGTTACGGATTGGCCAGCCGAGATATTCGCCGACGTCCCGGTCAAGGTTGACCTTTCCGTCATCGACCAACCGCATTACCGCAAGCGCCACTATCAGCTTTGAAATCGATGCAACGCGCACAGGGTCGTCTATCGTCACTTGCCGTCCGGCAACACCGGCATCACCTTCGACCTGATCGGTCGACATGACGAAACGCGTAAAACTGACCTGGACCTTGGCTGGCGTTACAGCCGGGACTGGACGGGTCAGTTCAACTGCCTTGGGTACAGGCGCTGCACATCCAGCAACCAGGATTGCCGCCAGCGCAGCGTATTTGTGCCTCATCGCTGGGGACACTCACCTGCATGCTTGCCGACGGCGTTGCCCTTCATTGTGACCTTGCCGACCAGCGGAAGCCGGATGGCAACTTCGCTTTCATAATTGAATTCGGTCTCGCCCATCACCCCGGCCAGTTCCATGTCGACACTGCCCATGCCTTCCATTGCACAACTCAATTTCATCTTCACGTTCTGACCCGACACGTCGAACGACTTGTAGACGCATTTTTCAGCTCCATTGCCACCGAAGAAATCGGCACCGGGTTTCTTGGCTTCGTTTGGCGAGAGACAGCTTCGGCTCGAAGCACCTTTTGCCACCTCTTCCATGATCTGCTGCTTTTCGGCCTTTCCCAAGGTCGGAACATCGATTTCTGTGAAGGTGAACTTGGTTTCCCATAGCCCGGCCTTCATCGGAATAAACGCGTCATAATCCATTTCAGCAGCCCGTTCCGCGCTGCTGACAGTGCCATCACCGTCTCGGTCAGCGCTATTATCGGAACAGGAAGACAAGGCGAGCAGCATGGTGAATGCTCCGGTTGCGACCCCGAATTTCATCATGCTGGGCAATCCCCAACCCGTTTGCCTTCGACTACGCCGATCATCTTGAGGGTGCCCATTGGACCGCCAGACATGCTCTGCTCTGTATCAAGCTTGTAGGTTTCTTCAGCAAAGACGCCGTTCATCTTGCTTGTCAGGACGATATTGCCGCCTGGCTTGCATGTCATTGCGATCTGCATCTTGTTGCCTGACCGGTTGAGCTCGTCAAAGG
>JBATDO010000408.1:0-2224 GCA_049663505.1 Sphingorhabdus sp. | reverse complement strand
GCAGCGTATCCGGATTTTGCGGGCCTGCCCCACATTCAGCGGGCGGCCCTGCTCAAGGCGCTGCTTGTCCATCCCGCCCGCTGGCCCGATGACATTGCTGCACGGATCAAAGCGATCATCGGTCCGGTCGGCGGGCATCACAGCCACATCAAGGACAATATCAGGCGCTTCCTGGGATTTGGCTATGTCGACGCCGAAGACGCGGTAGCGTGCGCGGAGGACCGCGCGACGTTCTGGGCGGTTGGAGAACTTTCACGCGACCGTGTCACCACTGTCCGTGTCCCCATACCGGCGGTCATGAGCGGTCAGGCCCGGCCCCACAGCCTGTCGGCGACGCTAGCATGGTTCACACCCGTGCAACCGGGACGCAAGAGCTACCGATCCGTTCGCCTCAAGCTGCTCGATCCAGCAGAAGCCGGCACTTTGGGCGTTTCTCCGCGTAGCCTTCAACCTGACGGCAATCAGACTAATCGCGGCACCATATTCATGCGTTGCTGGGAAGGTGACAAAGCGCCGGTCGTCGGCCCGGATATGACGATTGACCTCGTTGTGCAGCGCGATCCAGATCCGGGCACTCCGATAGATGAAGCTGTACCATTCGGTCTCGCGGTCACGGTCGCCATGCCCGGCATCGTCGGTCTCTACACGCAGGTCGCACAGCGCCTCGGCATCGCGCCGCGTCAGCCGGTCTGAGGCTCGCTTTTCTTCGGGATGTTGCAACCATGAACGTCAAAAGGAAGCCTGCCAAAGCCGAGCGACCAACATCGAAAATGCGCGCGTTGTTCCGCGAGGCCGCGCGCGAAATTGTCGCCCGGGATCGCGAGGCGCGTAAAGGGGGGCGCACGCAAAATACGATTGGCGAGATCGAGCGCGCAATGGTGAAGGCCTATCTCTGCGGACAAGAAGCCCTGTTGAACAAGCGCGAGGGGTTGCTCCCTTCGGCCAATGCTTTGGTCGACTGGCTGGAAATTCCCCCTCGGGCAAGGGAGACGCTGAGCTTCCTGACAATCTGTTTTTCTCACCGCTGGTCGACTGTACGGGGCGAAGCGTCTGCTCCGACCAGAATTCCGAGCGAAATTGAGTTATTCATCGAGAATGGTCGCAAGCGATGGACAATCGTAAACGGTGAAACGCGCAGCGAAAGATCGGTTGCCGACGGCAGTGTCGCGCCATTGGTTCGCCTCGGGCTGCTCGCGGCAAGCTCCGATTATGCCGACCGCTATGTTCTCACAGCATCTGGCATAGCTGCTGGTGAAGAGTACTGGCGCAGGTCTGATGCTGGTGATCCCACACTCCCACGCGAAGGAATGCGGTGACATTAACCTTTCAATGACCCCAGCCACAGGCGGTGGGAAAGAAACAAACATGGAAACGAGTACAAGCTCGGAAAACGTTCGGACGGCCATCTCAATGGCGCAGGATGATTTGGCATGGATTCGCGCCAGCCTCGAAGGCTTGAAGATCAAAGGCGATCACAGGCATCGCATTCCTGGCCAACTCTTCGATCTGTCGATCGAGCACCATGCTGGCATTATCACACTGATATCGATGGCCACTTATGCAAGTGCATTCGCCCTCGTCCGATGTGCCTTCGAGTGCTTCGTGCGCGGGGCCTGGATTCATTACTGCGCTTCGGAACAGGAGATAGAAGCGTTCGTCGAAAAGGATACGATCGCGCCGAAATTCGGTGATCTAATCAAGGCGATCGAGGAGCGCCCAGAATTCTCGGTCAAATTTCTTTCGACGGTGAAGCAAAGCGCATGGAGTGCGATGAACGGCTACACCCACGGCGGTGTCCATCAGGTGTCCCGAAGGTTACAAGGTGACTATATCGAGCCTGCCTTTGATGACGACTCTCTTCTGGAGGTAGTGAGTTTCTGTCGCACAATGGCCTTGATCGCCTTCGGACAGATAGCCTCACTAGCCGGACGTTCCGATCTGGTAGATCAAGCAACCGACAGGATGAAAAAGGCTTAGATCGATGAACTAATGTCTGCGTCTGTAAAGTCCGATTTGTAAGCGTTTTTGCTCGAATTTTTCTCGTCCCTGGGCCTTGCTGTTTTTGCCGCTGCCTGCGCCCAGTCGTGGAAACGCCTTGGCGGTGGATCACGAATGATCTGCCTTTCGGGGGCATCGCAGAATCTGGTCGTAAACGTACGCTAAGGCCTGTGCTTGTCGAGCGGAGCGGCAATGGCTCTGGCTTTAACGTATCAGGTGCCCGGAT
>JBATDO010000407.1:0-2319 GCA_049663505.1 Sphingorhabdus sp. | reverse complement strand
ATGTTATCAAATGTCGACAAATGGGATACCAGCCGGAAATCCTGGAACACGACGCCAATGCGTCTGCGAAACCCTGGTAGCCGGTCGCGCGGAAGCGTGATGGAATCGTGACCGAACATGCGAATTGCACCGCGACTGGGGCGATGCGCCAAATACAGTAGTTTCAAAAGCGATGTCTTGCCGGCGCCAGATGTGCCGGTAAGGAAATAAAAGCTTCCCGGAAAAAGCGTGAAGCTGAGATCGGTCAGCGTCTCTGCCCCCGTCCCGTAGCGAAGCCCTACATTATCGAATTCCACAACGCTTTGCATCGGCCGATCAGATGGCACAAACGGGAGGATGGAGCAAAGCCTATTAACCATGTAATTGACGGATATTTAACGCCATCCACAGCATTTTTTTACAGCAGGGTTGCAAGAGCCGTCATGCTGCTGTTTATGGGGGGCAATGCTGCTTGTTTGCCCCTCGTGCCGCACCCGTTATGTGGTTCCCGATACAGCTATCGGCTTCGACGGCCGCCAGGTGCGTTGTGCCAACTGCAAACACAGCTGGTTTCAGGGCGGAGCCGTTGCGCCAGTCGCGCCAGCGCCCCCGGTTGCAGCGCCGCCCGTGGCACCACCGCCTGCTGAACAACAGGCACCCGCTAACCACTTTAAGGCAGCGGAAGAGCCTATAGCACCTGTTGTCAACATCCCAACCGAAGTGCCGCCGCCGGCACGTGAGCCCGTCGCCGTGTTCGTCGAGCCATCGGTCGTCCCGTCACCCAGTTACGCCACCGAGCCACCCACGCAGAGCCATTTTGCACATGAACCGCCATTCAAGGCGAGACGTAACCCGGCCAAGTTGTGGACAATGGCGGCAATCGCGTTTGCGATCTTCGTCGCTGCGTTGGCTGGAGTGTTCTCATATTATGGTTTCCCCACGAACGGCCTGATGACCTCGGTTCGCGAGCCTGACTTGAAGATCGTGCTCAATGAAAATCTTGAGCTCAACGAGCGCGAAGACGGGACACCTTATTTCATTGCGAGCGGGAGTATCGTCAATCCGACCTCCGTCGCCCAGGATGTTCCTGAAATGTTGGTGACGTTGAAAGATGCAAGTGGTCGTGCCGTCTACAGCTGGAAGATGAAGGCCAAGGTGAGATCACTGGCGCCGGGCGCAAAAGTGGATTTCAGCGAAGCCCGGCTCGACGTCCCGCTTGCAGCGACGCAAATCAGTGTTGGTTGGGTTTTGAACGGCGGTTGAATAACCTAGCAGGGCGGTTTTGTCCGGAGCGTGCTGACCAAGAGCGTACATCCCTTGTAAACGAGGCTTGAACTCAAACGCGCACATGGCTATGCGATCGACCGCGACAGTCGAGACACTGTCCATGCCGCTTTAGCTCAGTTGGTAGAGCATCGCATTCGTAATGCGGGGGTCGTAGGTTCGAATCCTATAAGCGGCACCATCCTTTCCTGGTTCATTCCGACCACATGGGTTACGGTTTATTCCGGGCACATAGGTAACACATGTGGTCAGAATGAACTGTCACCCATGTGCCGGGAAGCACATCCTGTCCGACCCGGACACATCGTAAACACTTCGTTCCTACGACATGGTGTAGTTCACCCCAAAATTGAGACAGTAAAACAAGTGACAGTTCTCTGCTCAGGAGGGGTTATGACCAAGGAACAGAGCCGACGACGATTTGGTCGAGAGTTCAAGCTTGCTGCCGTGCGTTCGATGAAGGCGGGTACCAATGTAACCAAGTTCGCGCGCGATCTGGGGATTTCGCGCAAGGGTCTTTATGAGTGGCGCAACCAGTTCAGCAAAGGTGGAGTGACCGCCCTGCGTGGCGCGGGGCGGCCAATGCTGGAACCGACCAGCAATCTTGATCGGGAATCAGCCGACCACGTGGTGGACCTGATCCGTACTATCAACCAAAGGATGGGCAGCTGCTTCCTGATTTCGACCCACGATGAATATATCGCATCGCGTTGTCAGCGCCGGATCAAGCTGGTTGATGGCCGGATCGTGCGATCCTGGTTGTTGATGCGAAGCGCCGACAAAACCCCGCGCATTGTCAGGTCAGCGCGCAACCGGTATCATCACTTCGTTCCGGCGCAGAAACCACAAAGTCCATGGAGGGTTGTACTGGGCCAGTACCGGCGCACCGGTTGCCTGCAACTGCTGCGCGACAATGAAGCTTTGCAGCGCGGCGGTGTTGGAAGCGATGGCCTCTTCGCGCGCAAATCCGCTGAAGCGAACCACGGCCACGCGCTCTGGCGCGAGCATGCGAAGCTGAACTTTCGGATCATTGGGCTGCGGCAAGGTATCTAGGGT
>JBATDO010000406.1:0-4867 GCA_049663505.1 Sphingorhabdus sp. | reverse complement strand
GTCTTGCATTTTGACGGGAAGATCTGGCGGACATTGCCGTTGCTATTCTGGCATCCAGGCGACCTTACCCGGCGTTATGTCCACGGGGAGCGCGCAAAATTCGTGTCGCCTCTGGCTCTTTTCCTTTTTACCGTCTTTCTGACTTTCGCTGCCTTCAATTGGATCGCACCGAAGGATATCGATGCAAATCCCGTTGTTTCTGTCGCTGAGGCGCAAGAGCAATATCTGGCCGACCGCCAGGAGATATTGGACGATATTGGCAAACTTGAAGCGAAACACAAGGTTGTGACCGTAAGCAGCAAAGCGACAAACCAACAAGTCGCTCGCCAGCTTGCGACCCTGCGCGAACGTCTCACAAAGCTCGACGAAGGGCGTGGTAAGCAGGTTCGCCGTGCTGAAAATGCCGCGCTGCAATTCCAGAAGGGTAAAGGCGCGATCGAAGCGGAGATTGTGCGACTTGAAAAAGATCTTTCCGCAGCAAGGAAAGCAGGGCAGCCGACTGAAAGGATCCAGGAAGAGCTCGAAGGTGCCCGGCTGAGCGTGAAGTTCCTGGGCGGTGCAGCTGAAGCATTGTCCAAGTCAAACGACAAGCCATTGACCTGGAACTTCACTGACCTCAACTTTCCAGGTGCAGCCAGCCTCAATGCTGCAATGAAGCATGCCAGCGAAAACCCCCAATTGTTGCTCTACAAGATGCAGTCGAGCGCCTACAAATATAGCTGGGCCCTCATCCCGATCTCTGTACCGTTCGTCTGGTTGCTGTTTTTCTGGAAGCGCCGTTTCAAGATGTTCGACCACGCGGTATTTGTGACTTACTCGCTGACGTTCATGATGATGCTCGGTATTTTATGTGGGATCATGATCCAGTTTACCGCAGCTGAAGCGCTCGCTGGCCTCGCACTCGCTTTTATACCTCCGGTACACATGTACCGACAGATCCGTCATGCATATGGCACCACCCGACTGGGCGCTGTTTGGCGGACGTGCCTTTTGACAATGTTTGCAATGACCGCATTGACGATGTTCGCCATGCTGATCGTCACATTAGGGGTTGCTGGCTAGAACGCGCAGCTTAATTCGTCCGCTCTCCAGGAAGGGTGCGACGATCGCGGCCATTTTGCTCTGACGTTCCGACACCAGCGCACGATTGAAGAGGCTGTTGGCAATGACATCGGCAAGCTGGAGGCCTGGTAGCCGGTGGCTCAATTCCAGTCTGGCGCTTCCACAAGGGCCGATTACGGCTGCGATGTCCTTCGTGATTAGCTCTAGTGTTTCCGGGCCATATCGGCCGTCGTCGATCACGACTCTCGCGCAGCCAACTGTCTGTGGCAACATCGAGCCGATCACATCCTCCAGCAATCGCGCATATGTGTCGATATCATGATCCCCTCGATCATCTCCGAGCTCTGGTCTAAGCGCAGATATCGCGATCCCGACTGTTGCTGAAAACGGGACGGGGTCGAGTAGTTCAAATAGCAATGCGCGTTCGCCAAGGTCGATCCGGCTCCCTTTCAGCTCGCTGCTAAGTCCGGTGACCTGCCGAAAGCGCTCAAGCACTGCATGAGCAGCCTCGGCTTCGATCGACAGTGCCGCGAGGGTCATTACCCCGCGTCCGATACCTCCCGATTCATCGCAGTAGATCGGCATTCAGCAGCGCCCTGTCGGCGATTCTGGACAGATCGGACATCTCAACAGGGAAAGCGCCGGATCACAATTTCGCGCCAAGCCTGCTGGACTGTCTGGGTGCGACGTCGTTCTTGAGGGATCCTGTCAAATTCCGACAGGAACTGGTCAGCAGTAAGCCGATATTTTTTCGGAGCGCAAAACAACGGGCTCCCGACGGCCCGGGCCTTTTCATTTTCGGCCTTTACCGCGTTTGCCGCGCTTTCAAAATGGTTGATCATGGGTTTCAGGTCTTTTGAGAACACGGCTTTCATGCCCTTCTTCTTTAAGGCGACCGCTTTCATGTAAAAGGTCTCCGCATCCATGGCCTGCACAGACGGGGCACATAGCAGCAAAACGCCGCTTGCAAATACCAGCTTCAATCTCATGATTTTTTTGCGACCTCAACTCTCTCCCGCCATTGGCATTAGAGCGTTGAACGAAGCCTGAATAGACCAGAAACGAAGCTTCTACATTTAGATGCCTTGCGGCTTTGGATCACCTATCTCGGTCGACTTGCGTCGCCCTGCCTTGGGAATTGCAGTCCCAATCTGCGGGATGCTCGATGGCTTGATAACCGTGCCGTCGTCGCGCTCGAACTTGCCTGTGGCAAGCAACGACTTGATCTCGTCACCCGACAAGGTTTCATATTCCAGCAAAGTGTTGGCCAAGAGATGCAACTGCTTGTTGTGCTTTTTTAGCAAACCGGTTGCGCGGGAATGGCCACCTTCGACGAGTTTTCTAATCTCTGCGTCGATTTTCTTGGCGGTTTCATCCGACATCGCGGACCGTTGAGACCCGCCGTAGCCCAGGTAGCTCTCGTTGCGCTCTTCATATTGCAATGGGCCCATCTCTTCCGACATGCCCCACTGGGTAACCATATCGCGCGCGAGGCTGGTTGCGTATTGGATATCGCTTGATGCGCCAGAACTTACCTTGTCATGGCCAAATATGAGTTCCTCGGCCACGCGCCCACCCATGGACACCGCGAGATTGGCATGCATCTTGTCGCGGTGATAGCTGTAGCTGTCGCGTTCGGGTAAGCGCATCACCATACCCAGTGCACGGCCGCGCGGGATAATGGTAGCCTTGTGGATCGGATCCGATGCTGGTTCATGTACCGCGACGATCGCGTGGCCTGCCTCATGATAAGCAGTCATTTTCTTTTCGTCTTCGGTCATTACCATGGACTTGCGCTCCGTGCCCATCATGACCTTGTCCTTGGCGTCCTCGAATTCCTGCATGGCAACCAGGCGCTTGCCGCGTCTTGCTGCCAGCAACGCGGCTTCATTGACCAGGTTGGCAAGATCTGCACCCGAAAAGCCTGGCGTACCACGAGCAATCACGCGCCCATCGACGTCGGGGGCCAAGGGAACCTTCTTCATGTGCACATCAAGAATCTTTACGCGTCCATCGATGTCAGGACGTGGCACGACGACTTGGCGGTCAAAGCGACCCGGGCGCAGGAGCGCAGGGTCAAGAACGTCTGGACGGTTCGTTGCAGCGACGATGATAACACCTTCATTCGCTTCAAAGCCGTCCATTTCGACGAGGAGCTGGTTCAAGGTTTGCTCACGCTCGTCGTTCTGGTTGCCAAGCCCCGCACCACGGCTGCGTCCCACTGCATCGATTTCATCAATGAAAACAATGCATGGTGCGTTTTTCTTGGCCTGCTCGAACATGTCGCGGACGCGGCTGGCGCCCACACCAACGAACATTTCAACGAAGTCCGAGCCTGATATTGAAAAGAAGGGGACTCCCGCTTCGCCTGCGATTGCCCGTGCGAGCAGGGTTTTGCCCGTTCCGGGCGAACCGACGAGCAATGCACCCTTGGGGATCTTGCCGCCAAGGCGTGAAAATTTATGCGGATCTTTAAGAAACTCGACGATTTCCTGAAGTTCTTCACGCGCTTCGTCGATCCCTGCGACGTCTTCGAACGTAACCTTGCCGTGCTTTTCGGTCAGCAACTTGGCCTTGGATTTACCAAAACCCATTGCCCCTGAACCACTCCCTTTTTGCATCTGGCGCAGAACAAAAAATGCAATGCCCAGGATCAGCAGGAACGGAAGTGCCTGGTATAGAAGGATGAGCAAGAGGCTTGGTTGTTCTTCGGCCTTGCCCTGGACATCAACATTTTTCTCGTCAAGCAAGGGGTAAAGGCTGTTGTCGCTAGGTACTGGAATGGTCGCAAAGGTCTCATCGTTCTGAAACTTGCCAGTAATCCGCTCAGGAGCAATCGAGACTGACTTGACTTCACCTGCTTCGACCTTTTCGCGGAAGGTCGAATAGCTGATGCCCTTGGCAGTTTCTGTCGTGGGACTGAACATCGAGGCGATCAGGAGCAAGGCAACGATTATTCCGGACCAGATGGCCATGTTACGTAGCAACGGATTGCCTTTGGGGTCCTGTTCGTCGTTCATCATTTCGGCCTTGTATTGCTCCCCCGGACACGAGCTGTGACCGGATTACAGCAACTATGTAGGGCGCAATGGATGAATGACAATATAATGAAATTCAAAAATCGACTGAATCATGCGTCGATCCTTCGAGCGGGGGCAGGCGCGAAGCGCCATGGCGAGCCGCCTTTGCACAATATATCGCCAATAGTTCTGGTTCGGCCCGCGTCGAGATCACCTAGCAGGCGTTGCACCGCTTCGCCGCGCGGTTCCAGGTCGGGCGATATCTGGGCCAGTGCGAGAAGAAGCAATCGCCTCTTCAGCTCATGGGGCAGGCCTTCTGCATCGCATTGAATTTCATGGGATTTTTTTGATATGCGCTCGATTGCAAGCTGCTGGGCCATCCATTCCAGGGCAAGGCCGGACTCGTACAGGGAATTGACCGAACGGTTTACCCGGTCAATCTGGAATGGATGTTGTGCACGCGCCAGCCATTGCCGCATCGCTACCCGGTCATATTCTGCATCTTCATTGCTTGGATCTCGCACAGGCTTGATTCCGGCCTGTTTGCAAATTTCTTCTAACTCTGATTTGGAAAATTCCAGCAGTGGCCGAATGACGCGTCCATTTCGCGGCCGGATTGCCGAAAGACCGCTGATGCCACTACCGCGTGCCAGGCGCATGAGGACCGTTTCCAGTTGGTCGTCGCCGTGATGGGCCGTGACAATGACATCACAGCGTTCAGCATCGGCCGCCTGTTCCAGCAAGGCGTATCGGGCAGTTCGTGCCGAGGCCTGGATGCTACCACC
>JBATDO010000405.1:0-7602 GCA_049663505.1 Sphingorhabdus sp. | reverse complement strand
CGACCCACCTTCGGCAACCGAACGCATGTTTTCCTGCAGCGCCGCTGCTACCACTTGCTGGCGCTGTTCACGGCGCGGCTGGTTGTAGTTCTTCACGCTGTGCGCCCCTTGCGCCTTCAACCGGCGGACATGTGCAAGTGCATCATCGAGACTGTCGATCTGCGCGTAGACATCCGCCGACTTAGCGCCATAAACGATCTCGCCTGTGGAGAATGAACGGGGCCCAATGATCAGTCCGGCGCGCTGCATCTCGACTGCAGGAAACGCCGTAGCAGCGCTGCTCGAAGGATCATGGCGCGTGGTAATGCCCATCGCCAAATTGAGCATGTTCACCCAGTTCTGCTGGGGCGTCATGTCATCAACGCCGTGCGGTCCGTGGGCGTGTGCATCGACCAGTCCGGGGATGATGGTCTTGCCTGTGACGTCTACGGTACGCGCACCAGCCGGTATTGCAATGTCACCCATTTTGCCGACCGCCCTGATCCTGTCGTTCTCGATGAGCACTATGCCATTTTCGATAACTCCGCCGCTCTTGTCAGCCATCGTCACGATACGAGCACCTGAAAGCGCGACCAGACCTTTTGGCCGGTCGGATGTCACCGGCATCGCCAGCGACACACCGGTCTTTGGCGGCTCGAACTTCACCGGCTTGGCGTCCTTTGCCAGCGGTGCCGTCGGGAACAAGGCACTTACTTGCGCCGAATAAAGAGTAGGACCCAAGGCCCAATGCAATCCCGTCCCGTTGCCGCTCCAGTGAATATAATCTGCTCCACCACTGCTGACCTTGGTGACGGGCAGCGCTCCGCCTCCGGGGGAGGCCGCGACGTCTTGCGTGCCGGGCATCAAAGGCATTACAAATGCCTCATAATTCTGGCGAAATGCGAAATTGCGGCCATCTGGGGAAACTTCATATGTGGTTGCCAACTCACCTGTGGCGTGCGTCCGCTTGCTTTCGCCATTGATGTCGGTGCTTACCAACTGCCGCTTGTTCTGACCTGGTTCGGTCATGAACACGCGTTCATTGCTGCTCCCGAAATGCGGGTTTCCAGTGCCCGTTGAAATGCGGGTTGCGATTCCCCCGGTCGATGCAATCCGATAAACACCCGGCTCATAGGACAAGCGCGGAGAGGTCAGGTCGCCTCCCTGGCCTTTTTCGAAAACGATGGTCTTGCCGTCGGGGGAAAATCGCGGACGAGCATAATGTCCTGCTTGCTGGGTTATTTTTCGTGACGCGCTGCTGCCAGGTGAGATTGAGCGGATTTCGCCAAGGCCCCCGTCTGTCCAGGCAACATAAACGATCGACTTGCTGTCGCGCGACCATGACGAATAGCCCTCCATCTCCTCTGAGGCAGAGGTCAGGCGTTTTGCTGCGCCGCCACCTACCGACTTGATCCACAACTTGCCAAGCGATTCAAAGACAATATTGCGTCCATCCGGCGACATCGCGACACTGCGTGGCATGCTGGTGCGGAATTCATGGGGCGCGACCTCAATGGCCGGGCGAGGTGGATCGATAACGCCCCGGCTGTCGGCAACGCGGAACGGTATTTCAGTAGCATCGCCTGAATTGGAGTCTACGCGGCGGATCTTTCCGCCTGCCCAGAAATAAATGCTCCTGGAATCGGGCGACCAGTCCATGTTCGGATATACTCCGGTGACAGCCCAGGTTTCCTGGACATCCTGGTCGAGCTTGTCATAGATCTTGCGCTCCTCGCCTGTTGACAGGTCCTTCACATAGAGCTTGGATTGGGTCCGCTCGCGGCGGACAAAGGCAATTTTCTTGCCATCGGGCGATGGCGTCGGTCGTACCGACCCACCAGCACCTGATACTATTGTCTCGGTCTTTCCCGTTTCAAGCTCATAGCGTTCAATGTCGAATATCTCGGCATTGGAATCCTGGGCATATTGGAAAATTGCGCCAGGGGTGATGTTCCTCGTGAAATAGATGTGCTTGCCGTCAGGCGCAAAGATTGGCTCACCCAGCTCCTTTTGGTGTTGCTCACTCGGCTTTTTGACGAGCACAACGCCACCTCCACCGGACACATGATACAGCCAGACTTCCCCGGTCCCAAGCGAACGGCCCGTGGTGAAATGCTTCTTCGCCACGATAAACTGCCCGTCAGGGCTCCAACTGGCTTGGTTCAGCAGGCGAAAATCCTCCTTTGTCAGCTGCCGCTTGTCAGTCCCATCATTGTTCATGATCCATATATTGTCCCCGCCGCCGCGGTCGGAAGTGAACGAAATCCGCTTGCCGTCCGGTGCAAAGCGCGGCTGCGTCTCGAACGGTAGTCCTTCAGCCACGCGCTTGGGCGTTCCACCAGTTACAGGCATAGTGTAAATATCGCCGAGGAGGTCAAAGGCCAGCGTCTGGCCATCAGGACTGACATCAAGGTTCATCCATGAACCCTCGGTAACGTCGATCGACAACTCGCGAATGGTGAGACCCGGAGGAGCTGCGACATCCCATTTTGAATTCTTTTCGTCGACAGGTGGCGTCTGCGCCGCGGCGCCAACCTGCATTGTAGCGCCGAGGGCAATCCCCATCATGAGCGCTGCCTTAGTAAGTTTAATCATCGGTAACTCCCCAGCCGGATGTTGGATATGCACGCTGTCATCCCTAACGTTGGTCCGCAAGGCTCATTCTGAAGTTCGACCGTCCTCGGAATTTTTTCGGTGAACGACGTGGACACGCAGGCAATGGACCTCGCGTGGTTCCGCAAAATGAAGCGTAACAAATTTCGTTGGCTCTTCGCACTGGGCACCACTAGGAGGTCAAGGCATATGATAGCTGGGCAGTGGCAGTTCTGGGTCGATCGAGGCGGTACGTTTACCGACGTCGTTGCACGTGCACCAGATGGATCGCTTTGCGTCGAAAAGCTGCTCTCTGAAAATCCCGAAAAATACCCAGATGCCGCAGTTGCTGCCATTCGCAAGATCCTGCAGCGCCCCGATGGACCGCTTCCGCCTATCACACTGCGCATCGGTACGACAGTTGCAACCAACGCGCTGCTCGAACGAAAGGGCGCAGACACATGCCTTGTAATCACCCGGGGGTTTCGAGACGCACTCCAGATTGGTTACCAGGAACGGCCAGAACTCTTTGTGCGACGAATCCTGTTGCATGACCCGCTCTACTGCCAAGCTGTGGAAATCGACGAGCGCGTTGCCGCAGATGGTCAGGTAATAAGGCCCCTTGACGAAGCAAGAGCGCGCGCCGATCTGCAAGCGGTCCATGACCTTGGGATCAGGTCAATTGCGATCATCTTGATGCACGGCTACCGTTACTGTGAGCATGAAGACAAACTGGCAAAAATCGCTTCAGAAATAGGCTTTACCCAGATTTCGGTCAGCCATAAAGTCACCCCGCTCATCAAGCTGGTCGGACGTGGCGATACGACGCTTGTCGATGCCTATTTGTCGCCGGCACTTCACCAATATGTCGAGACATTGATTTCAGGTATCGGTAATAAATCCGATATCCTGTTCATGCAGTCGAGCGGCGGGCTGGCAACGGGCACAAGTTTCAATGGAAAAGATGCAATCCTTTCCGGTCCCGCAGGCGGCATTGTCGGAATGGTTGAAACCACGACCCAAGCTGGTTTTGACCATGTGATCGGGTTCGACATGGGCGGCACATCAACCGATGTCTCGCATTATGCAGGACAGTATGAGCGGGATAACGAGACCATCGTTGCTGGTTCCCGGATACGTGTACCCATGATGCGTATTCACACAGTTGCAGCAGGTGGCGGATCGATCTGTCGTTTCGATGGTGAGCGTTTTCAAGTCGGGCCGCGATCCGCTGGCGCCCTCCCGGGCCCTGCATGTTACCGGCTTGGCGGGCCTTTGACAGTCACCGACTGCAACGTGATGCTTGGGAAGATACAGCCATCCCATTTCCCGCGCCTTTTTGGTCCGAATTGCGACGCTCCACTCGACGTTGACTGTGTACGCGAGCAATTCGAAGCCCTGGTTTCACAGGTGGAGGCGCAAACCGGAAAGAGGCTCAGCGCCGAGCAAGCCGCTGAAGGCTTTATCGATATCGCGGTCACAAACATGGCAAACGCGATCAAGAAAATCTCGGTCCAGCGCGGTCACGATGTCACCCGTTACACGCTGGCATGCTTTGGCGGGGCTGGCGGCCAACATGCGTGTCTTGTGGCCGATGCGCTGGCGATGGACAGGGTCATCATTCATCCGCTCGCAGGCGTGCTTTCAGCATATGGAATGGGTCTTGCGCACCGCCAGGTTATGCGGGAGCAGACGCTGAACCTCATGCTCGACGAGCAACATTTTGGCAGTCTGGAAGTCGCATTGGATTTCCTCGGCGCGCAGGCTGAAGCCGAGCTGAGGGAACAAGGCGTGACGGGAGACATATCAAGGCAAGCGGTCGTGCATGTGCGATATGCAAATACGGACAACAGCATCACTGTCCAGTTTGGCCCGATCACCCAGATGCGGCAAGAATTCGAGACCCACTATGTCGCGCAATTCGGCTTTGTCGGAGAAGGGGAGCTCATCGCAGAAATGATCGGCGTCGAAGCCGTGGCTTATACTGACAGGCCCGATATCGCATTCAAACCGAATGCGGGCCATGCACCATTGCTCGATCCGGTTGCGTGTTTCATGGCTGGTCGCCGGCATGATGTACCGCTTTACGATCGCTCAGCGCTTACCGCTGAATTTTGCGCAATCGGTCCTGTGATCATAGTCGACGCAGTTTCAACGACAGTGGTCGAACCTGGCTGGAAAGTCGATATCGACGTAAACGGCAATCTCGTTTTGACCCGCCATACGCAGCGCGAGAATGACCGGCTGCTGGCAACAGTTGTTGACCCAGTGCGCCTGGAAATTTTCAATGGCATATTCATGGCGATCGCAGAGGAAATGGGTGCAGCGCTCCAGCATAGCGCATCATCGGTCAATATTCGCGAACGTCTCGACTTCTCCTGTGCGGTCTTTGACCAAGATGGGAACCTGGTTGCAAATGCGCCGCATATGCCGGTGCACTTGGGATCGATGGGCGAGAGCGTTCGTACCATAGTCAACAAGCGTGGCCAGAACCGTGATGGACGCGGAATCAGGCCAGGCGATGCCTATGCACTCAACGCACCATATGAAGGTGGCACCCATCTACCCGACATTACCGTCATCATGCCGGTTTTTGTATCGCCAACCGACGCCGATCCTTCCTATTTTGTAGCAGCCCGCGGGCATCATGCCGACATCGGAGGCATCACACCAGGTTCGATGCCGCCCATGAGCACGAGCGTTGAACAAGAAGGTGTACTCCTCGACAATATGCTGATTGTCGATGAGGGGATTTTCCTGCACGCCGAACTCGCCCAGTGCCTTGCATCGGGGCGGTGGCCATCACGCAATGTGGCCCAGAATATTGCAGATCTGAAGGCGCAAATTGCAGCCTGCACAAAGGGTGCATCAGAGCTGAAGCGCATTTCCAGTGCCTATGGAAGGAGTGGAATCCTCGCCTATATGGGGCATGTCCAGGCAAATGCTGAAGCGGCAGTCCGGCGGCTGCTCGCCGGGCTCAATAGCGGGCATTTCCGATATGTCATGGACAATGAGGCCGTTGTCGAAGTGACAGTGACGATTGACCGGACATCTGGCTCTGCAACCTTTGATTTCAGTGGCAGCAGTGCACAACTTCCAGGTAATTTCAACGCACCCCTGCCAGTGGTGCGTGCAGCCGTTCTCTACGCCTTACGCACGCTTATCGATGACCCCATCCCAATGAACGAGGGTTGCTTGCGACCTATCACGATTATCGTGCCCGAAGGATGCATGCTCAATCCACGCTATCCTGCAGCCGTGGTCGCCGGCAATGTCGAGACCAGCCAGGTCATTACCGATGCCATATTCGGCGCCCTTGGGGCAATGGCAGCGGCGCAGGGCACGATGAACAATTTCACCTTTGGCAACGCTCAATGTCAATATTACGAGACGATCGCGGGCGGCTCCGGGGCTGGTCCGGACTTCGATGGAACTGACGTGGTACAAACTCACATGACGAACAGCAGGCTGACCGACCCGGAAATACTCGAAACGCGCTTCCCGGTCATGCTCGAGGAATTTTCTATCCGTCGCCATTCAGGGGGAGCCGGCAAATACCGGGGGGGGTGCGGTGCCACACGGCGAATTCGCTTTCTCGAGGCGATGGAGGCCGGGATCCTTTCAAACCGGAGGCGCGTGCCACCCTTTGGCCTTGACGGTGGCTTGCCGGGTTCCCTGGGTGTCAACCGCGTGGAACGCGCAGATGGGCAAATCGAATTGTTGGCATCCACTGCAGCCGTTGCAATGAAACCTGGCGATGTCTTCGTTATAGAAACACCGGGCGGCGGCGGGTACGGCAAACCAGGTTAATCGAAGGGGCGTTCACGATGTGGGTATTGCTGGGCATTTTTGTCATCGTGGCGGGCTTCATGCTGCGGTTCAATCCACTGCTTGTCATCGTCGTCTCGGCACTGGTTACAGGAGTGGCTGGCGGACTTGATATCGCTGCGATAATTTCTGCATTTGGAAAAGCATTCAATGACGCGCGCTATGTCAGCATCATCTGGATCGTTTTGCCGGTGATCGGCTTGCTGGAAGCACACGGACTTCAAGAGCGCGCGCGAGCATTAATCACGAAAATGAAAGGTGCAACTGTCGGACGACTGCTGTTGGGCTATTTGCTGTTGCGACAATTGATGGCCGCCCTTGGCCTGACCTCGGTTGCAGGACATGCGCAAACCGTTCGCCCGCTGGTGGCGCCAATGGCGGAAGTGGCCGCAGAGACCCAGTTTCCGGGCCTGTCTGACGATGACCGAGAAAAAGTGAAGGCACAGGCAGCCGCCACAGACAATATCGGACTGTTTTTCGGAGAGGATATTTTCCTCGCCATCGGCTCCATTTTGTTGATGAAGGGCCTGCTCGAGCAATATGGCATAATCTTAGAACCATTCGAGCTGTCAATCTGGGCAATCCCGACCGCGATCGCGGCATTTGCCATACATGGATTTCGACTTTGGAGGCTCGACCGCAGGTTGAATAGCGCCGGGGCCAAGCCATGATAACGCTCGGATGGGTCTACGTGGTAGCAGGCGCCACTTTTGCAGCCTTTGCCGTTCTGGCTGTTACAGATCGCACCAATTCCAACCGGTGGGGAAATTCAGCATTCTGGTCGCTGATGGCAACCAGCATGTGGGCAGGCGACTTGCTGGGTGATTTCGCAAACGGACTCCTGGTTCTCGCCCTTGTTGCCATTGCCGGGTTCGGTCGCTTGGGTGGTGGAACTGGCGGACAGGTCGATGACAGCACTAAAGTTCAACGCGCGCGCGCACATGGCAACAGGCTGTTTGCAATTGCCCTGATCATCCCTGCCACTGCCCTTGCTGGCACGTTCGTGTTCAAGCAGTTCCCAACGATGGTCGATGCAAAACAGACCACGCTCATTTCCCTGGCACTGGGTGTTATCATTGCACTTGTCGTGGGATGTATATGGCTGCGTGCCCGCCCGGTCGTGGCCCTCCAGCAGGGCCGCCGGTTGATGGACTCGGTCGGATGGGCAGGCATCCTTCCTCAGATGCTTGCAAGCCTGGGTGC
>JBATDO010000404.1:0-3081 GCA_049663505.1 Sphingorhabdus sp. | reverse complement strand
CAGCTAACGGCTCAAACAGCCAAGCAGGCACAAAGGTGGTTGGCATTGAAGGCGGAACCGCCTTACGCCGTCTGAAGCGAGAAAATAATCCCAACTAGCCTGACCTCCGTTCAGGACGGTGATGGCGCAAGGTGAAGCGGTGTTCCGTGACAATTAAGTTTGGCAATTTTCACCATAATTTTTGGAAGCTTTGAACCAAACCTTTTTGTAAAAAATATTTCGTCAGGTCCAGAATATTACGTTTTGCGTCCAAATTTCAACATTTACGCGGCGTATGCGACAATTAACTTTTGCAGAAAAAGAAACCCATAATGTCGATAATGACCACTGTCAGCTTTGGAAACGCTAACATTTCTCGGTGCAATAGTCCGAAATATAGTTAAACGTGGTCAGCCTGGCGGTTGCCACGTTAATCGTTTCCAGCCGCGGATGCATTCAACGGACAATAAGGTTGAGGAAGTGCGCGCAGGCGACAGGCGCGCGGATAGTTGCGCACAAATTATTTGCAGAGAGCTGCCTTAATGGAACAGTCCACCTCAATACCGGCCGACAGGCCGGTAATCCATCTCACTGTCTCGGAGTGTGACAAACTCTCGAACTAGCCTTAAATGCGCAGCAACGTCATCCCATGGCGTCGACTCTGCTACTTTCCGAACACGATCAGGCCGAACTGCATCATACGACCGCTTTTGACGACGCCGACGAAACCCCAGAACGACAGGAATGTTAGCGATTACCGCCTCCATCCTAAAAGCGGCTGCGTTCAGCGTCGGAGCACCAAGTGTCATTTCAAAATTTATTTGTCCGGACATTTTTGCTTGTGGAATCCATAATTCTGCTGTCAATATTATCCAATGAAAAACAATCTAAACCATTCCATTCATCGTCGCGCCTTTGTCGGCGGTATGAGCGCTTCGTTGATCGCATGCGCTGCTCCACAAAAGACATGGGGAAAAACATCCGCAGATGTAATTATCATCGGCGCAGGCCTCGCAGGCCTACACGCCGCCAGCATAATTGAGAACGCCGGTTACAAGGCTATTATCCTGGAAGGTAATGATCGCACAGGTGGCCGACTGTACACGCTGGATGCCTTGCCTGGGCGCCCCGATGCAGGCGGCATACAGATCGGTCCTGATTATGAGCGATTTCACGCCATCGCCGATAAATTGGGCGTTGAGCGTTACGTCCCGCCACTGTCCCTGCGCGATGCACTCTATAATATCGGTGGCCAGAGTCTGACGGCGAGCCAATGGCTGGGAGCCAAAGTAAACAGTCTTTCACCAAACGAAAAAGCTACACCGCCTGACACGCTATTTTTTCGGTATATTGCAGGCTTGCCCAAACTGGAAAATGTTGCAGACTGGATGAAGCAAGAGGCGCAGACAATAGACATTCCTTTTAAGGCCTTTTTGGTCCAGCAAGGGGCGTCGGAAGAAGCGCAGCGGTTAATCAACGCAAATCTTAATGGCAACGGCATCAATACGCTTTCGGCCCTGCACGTGGCCAGAACCATGGCCATTTTTGCCAAAGGGCGAGGGCCGATTCAGTTTGTTCGTGGTGGTTCTCAGCAGATGACCAATGCGATGGCAGGTGCACTGAACAGCGAAGTAATTTTGAGAAGCGTTGTTTCTGCGATACAGGTCGGCAGCGATGGGGTGGAAATAAGATTGGCTGGCGGCAGAAAACTTGCCGCGCGTCATGTCATTTGCACGGCGCCGTTCTCAGCCTTGCGCGAAATGCGGATCGAGGCTGAGTTGCCGCCGGAAATTCGCCTAATGATAGCGAAACTTCCCTATACTCGCGCCAGCTTTGCGTATCTTCAGGCCACCGAGCCATTTTGGATGAACGATGGTTTGCCGGAAACAATTTGGAGCGATGATCCGTTATTGGGCCGAGTATTTGTGCTAGGCAACGATCCTGCGATGCTGAAAGTCTGGACGAATGGTGGAGGAGCCGATCTGGTTGATGGAATGAGCGACGCCGATGCGGGCGCTGCGATGATTGGTAGAATTGAGACCGCTCGGCCATCTGCCGTGGGTAAACTTAAACTGGTTAGGATGTTTAGCTGGCAGAAAAACCGGTTCGCGCGTGGCATCTATCATCATATTGGAGCAGGCCAAGCTGCGCCCCTCGCCACCGCTAGCAAATATCAGGGGCGACGCCTCCATTTTGCTGGCGAACATCTGGCGCAAGAAAACTCCGGGATTGAGGGCGCGCTGGAAAGCGGCGAACGTGCCGCTGCACAAGTTTTACGGAACCTCTAGCCAAATGGAGAAAACCCGGGGGAACCGGGTTTTCTGATGGTTTGCCGTGACGAAAAGCTGAATTTTATTTAGCTTCAGGAGCCTGCGTCTTTATCGCCGTGCTGCTCTGCGCGAACATCACCCATTTGCCCCGGTCGTTGCGCCAAACTTGCATAACAAGGAACTGGGCTGGTTCCATGCCGGCGCGAGTCCTTCTGTTAACCAACGTTACGATAGCGGTATCGCCCTGCGCGCGCACAACTACTTCGCTATTTTCCCATGCGGTAAATCCGTTGCTCAGATCTAACAGAGCAGATTCCTTGCCGTAAAGTTTTCCAGACTGCGAAATCAGAGCAAGATCTTCGGCAAATAATGCCGCAGCTTTGTCCGGCTGACTGGCCAATGCGGAATTCCGAATTTGCGCCAGTGCAACATCCACTCCGTCCGAGTTTTCCGGATAACGGGCGAAAGCAAGCGATGACCAGCAAAGCAAAGCCGTCATGATCGTGAACTTTCCGAATGGAATAACAATAACTGCCCGCATTGTTTTAGAACGATCCGCTTAGAGTCAAGCCAAACTGCCTACGTTCTGGCGGCGTTATGGCAAAGGCTCGCGGCCGCTGGCCGTTAATTAAGGGCGCCGAGAAGTCAACATAGCGCAAAATACCGCGCGGAGTATCATCTTGAAATGCATTTTGCACCCAAAAGCGGATAGTGTATTTGTTGTTTCGGAGCCCCGCGGCAAAATTTACTTTTGTGGAATCGCCGGTTTCAGCCAAATTATGAACTTGCGCATAAAAGGATGACCGGTAAATTAGATCGCCGCGCGCAAACA
>JBATDO010000403.1:0-1982 GCA_049663505.1 Sphingorhabdus sp. | reverse complement strand
GGTCTGCACCTACCGACGACACTGCGCAAATCGCACAAAGGCCAGCAATTCCCTGCATCACCAATGGGCCAAAGGCCTTGGTCTGTCGCTTCACAAATCTACCCCCTAATAGCTGTTGGCAGGAGGGATAAATCATTCCTCTTTCAGATCAAGTCCAGTCCATTTGGCAAGGAAGGCATAGATATCCGAATATTCCTCGATCAGCTTGTCAGTGGGTTTGCCCGAACCATGTCCGGCCCTGCTTTCAATTCGAATGATCTTTGGCCTGTCACCCGTGACTGCAGCTTGCAAGGCAGAAATATATTTGAAACTGTGCCCGGGAACCACGCGGTCATCGGTATCGGCCGTCGATACGATCACGGCCGGATAGTCCACACCTGACTTGATGTTATGATAGGGTGAATAGGTCAGCTGCATTTTGAAATCAGCCTCGCGGTTTGGATAACCATAGTCATCTACCCAGTAGCGCCCCGCGGTAAAGCGATCAAACCGTACCATGTCCATGACACCCACAGCGGCATGACCGGCCGAGAACAGGTCAGGTCGCTGATTGAGCGAAGCGCCGACCAGTAGCCCGCCATTCGACCGGCCTTCGATTGCCAGCTTGCCCTTGGCTGAAATGCCCTTGGCAATAAGATATTCGCCAGCTGCTGCAAAATCGTCGAAGACATTCTGCTTGTTCATCAGTCGGCCGGCATCGTGCCAGGGTTTTCCATATTCGCCGCCGCCTCGCAAATTGGCAAGCGCGAACACCCCGCCTGACTGGATCCATGCCATGCGCGTGGCCGAAAAAGTGGGCGTCTGGGAGATATTGAAGCCACCATAGCCATATAGCAATGTCGGCGCGCCCTTCGACAAGTCCAGCCCCTTCTTGTGAACGATGAACATCGGGATATTTGTACCATCCTTCGATGGATAGAAGACCTGGTCGATGCTGTAGTCGGCAGGGTTGAAACCGAGCTTAGGTTGCGCAAAAACCGTGCTGGCACCGCTCGTGGAATCGAATCGATATACAGCGCCCGGCTGGTTGAAGCTGGAAAATCCGTAGAATGTCTCTGGATCGCCGGGGGTGCCTGAAAATCCGCTTGCGGTCCCAATCGCATTGAGCGTGATCTCGCGCGCGGGGCCACCTGCAAGGTCAGTCATCACTGCCATCGACTTAGCATCCTTGATGTAAGACAGGATCAGACGCTCACCGACGATCTGCGCGCGAGACAATGTCTCGGCACGCTCCGGTACAATGTCAGTAAACTGGCGGATCCGGGCGGCCATGTCGACAGCCACGACCTTCAATCTGGGTGCATTCATGTTGGTGACAAACCACAACCGGTCACCCATGCCATCGATCAACTTCCAATCATGGTCAAGACCCTGGACGAGAGGCACGGCTTGCCATTTTCCCTTCATGCGCCGCTGGCCCTTCTTGCCCAGCGGAATAATGTTCAGTTCATATTTTTCATCTGTCCCTGAAGAAGTGGTGATAACGGCCCATTTGCCGTCGTGCGTAACTTCAGCGCTATGTCCATATTCAGGCTTGTTAGGTGTTGCATAGACCGCCTGGTCTTCGCCCTGGGCTGTGCCGATCTTGTGAAAATAGACAGTCTGGTTGTAGTTCAACTGCTGAAATGCAGCACCTGCATCGGGCTCTGCGAAGCGCGAATAGAGAAATCCTTCATTTCCAACCCAGGCAATGTTTGTGAACTTTGCCCACTTTATCTCGTCGTCGAGAATCTTGCCAGTCGCCGTGTCCACAACCTTGATCGTCCGCCAGTCAGACCCGCCATCCTGGACCGAATAGGCAAGTAGCCTCCCATTTTTTGACGGCTCCCAACTGTCCAGCGCAGTAGCACCATCGGTTGCCCATCCATTCGGATCGATCAGGATCCGGTCCTTGCCGCCAAGACCCTGTCGAACATAAAGGACCGACTGGTTCTGCAATCCGTCATTCTTGGTGAAGAAATAATGGCCGCCAGCCTTTTCCG
>JBATDO010000402.1:0-2034 GCA_049663505.1 Sphingorhabdus sp. | reverse complement strand
CGCTCCAAGCAAAATGGCACCTTCGTCAAAGTCACTTGCTTTGCGGCGGATATGCTTGCCAGGACCATAAGCTTTGCTAATCGTCATCCTGCTGCCATTTGCTTCAAATACGCAGCTTTCCTGTACGATCACTCGATCGGCACCTTTCGGCAGTGCAGCGCCGGTAAATATGCGAACTGTCTGGTGCGGTCCAATAGCTGGCGGCAAAACACCGCCAGCATGACTTTGTCCCACAATTTCGAAAGGTCGACCAACATCGGCATCCACGTCGCGGACTGCAAATCCATCCATCGCCGAAACATCACGTCGAGGCGAAGCAACGCCGGCATGCACTGTTTGAGCCAAGACCCTGAATGCGGCCAACTCGAGTGAGACCATTTCGACCCCAATTGAAGCAATATTTTTTGCTATGACATCTATCGCTGTATCAAAATCAATCATGAACAAATGTCACGCAACCGCGGCAGAGCGCCGGCTATCGAGCAAGGTTTATGTCTGCTGTCGAGTTCGAGTTCCAACAGTCCGTCCCATGCATCGCGGCACGCACCAGTTGAACCGGGTACGCAAAAGATGAAGCTGTCGCCCGCCTGCCCAGCAAAAGCGCGTGATTGCATCGCGGCGACGCCAACAGTTTGCAGGCTCTTTTGCTGGAACGCGATGGCAAAGCCATCCATTTCGCGGCGTAGCAAAGGCTTTACCGCCTCGGGCGTGTTGTCGCGTGGAGAAAACCCTGTGCCTCCGGTTGTCAGGATAATCTCGATTTTCTCATCGGTTATCCACCGCTGTAAACTCTTTTGAATCGCCTCGATATCGTCGCGAACAATCGCTCGGTCGATCAATATATGTCCGGCGCTTGTCAGCCGCTCGACCAGCAATGAGCCCGACGTGTCTGTCATTTCGTCACGCGTGTCCGAGATCGTCAGCACCGCAATACCGAGCGGGTAAAAGGTCAGATTTTCGTCAATTCCGGCCATGATTATCCCCCTATGGATGCAAGGTGTGGTGTGGCCCCACTATTGCCCTGATGCAGCAAATGCGCAGGTGCTTTTCCGGCTACCAGCTTTTGCAATCGGATGATCAGTTCTTCCTTCTGCGCATCATCTTGCAACCACGGCTTCAAGTCGATGCCGCCATCGCCAAACAGGCAAAGGTGCAGCTTACCCGTCGCTGACACCCGCAGCCGGTTACAGCTGGCACAAAAGTCTTTCGAATAAGGGGCGATGATGCCTATTCGGCCAGGACCCGTTGGGTTTGCGTATTCAATCGCTGGCCCGGCACCGGCCTGTCGCGATTGACGCAGCCAGCCGATAGATTGCAACCGGTCGCTGATAAAACTGCCGGGTAAGTGATGCTCGATAAAATATCCCGGATTATCGTTCGTCCGCATTACTTCAATGAATCGCAATGTAAGGTCGTGCTCCACCACGAACGCGATGAAATCGTCCAGTTCGTTATCGTTCAATCCTTTGAGCAGCACTGAATTCAGTTTGATTGATGCTATTCCAGCCGCTTTGCATGCATCGATTCCACGCAGAATTTCAGCAAGCCGGTCATGGCCGGTGATGGCATGAAACTTTTCAGCCTTTAGTGAATCGATGCTGATGTTGATTGCGCCGATACCATGATCGGCATAATCCTGCGCACGTCTCGCAAGCCTGTAACCGTTGGTCGTGATGGCGATCTGACGAATACCTTCGATTCCAGAGACGGTTTTGGCTATGTCGAGAAACTCCGCACGCAGCGTTGGTTCTCCGCCTGTAAGACGAATTTTCCAAAGTCCGAGTGCTGCAAAACCGCCAACAAGCCTGCGGATTTCGTCGATTGAGAGATTAGGCGGTGCACCCTTTGCTTTACGATACCCATCAGGCAGACAATAGCTGCACCGGAAGTTGCAAACATCGGTGAGCGACAACCTCAGATATTCAAACCGGCGGCCGTGGAGGTCGGTCAGTTCGGCTCCAGCTGCGTTCGAGGTTAAACCTATCGTCACTGGACCAGTGGCCCGTCCGCACCGCTGATTTCAATGCCTTCTAT
>JBATDO010000401.1:0-7482 GCA_049663505.1 Sphingorhabdus sp. | reverse complement strand
ATGAGCATGATGCTGCAGCGCCTTTGCCGCGAGCATATCAGTGGGTTGATGGGTCCGCTTATGTAAACCATGTTGAACTGGTAAGGCGAGCACGTGGTGCAGAACTTCCTGGCAGTTTCTGGCATGACCCTTTGATGTATCAAGGTGGATCAGATCAATTCATGGGTGCACGTGACCCGATAACAGTCGTTGATGAATCATGGGGTTTCGATGTGGAGGCTGAAATCGTTGTGGTTACCGGCGATGTGCCGCGTGGAGTTTCTGCAGAGGAAGCACTGACCCATGTTCGTTTGGTCGGATTAGTAAATGATGTCAGCCTACGAAATCTCATTCCGGCGGAACTCGAGAAGGGATTTGGCTTTTTGCAATCCAAGCCTGCAAGTGCACTATCTCCTGTTTTTGTCACTCCAGACAGCCTTGGCTCATATTGGCAGCGGGGAAAACTGGATCGGGTGTTGAGGGTAGATCTAAATGGAGTGCCCCTGGGTCGTGCAGTGGCATCGGTGGATTGCACGTTCGATTTTGGGCAGCTGATCGCGCATCTTGCAAAAACTCGAAATTTGGGAGCCGGGTCGATCATTGGCTCTGGTACAGTATCCAACCGCGACGCAGACGGTGGGCCCGGGCGACCGGTCGCAGCCGGTGGGCTTGGTTATAGTTGCCTTGCTGAAGTGAGGATGGTTGAAAAAATCCAGACAGGGGAGATGCTAACGCCTTTTCTCAAAGTTGGAGATACTGTTCGCATTGAGGTACGAGATGATGCCGGGCACAGCATCTTTGGCGCGATTGAACAAGAGATGGTCAGCGATTGAAAAGGGCGAGGCTGTAACCTCGCCCTCTTGACGCTGGATTGGCTCACTTTGGCGTGAATGCGTCGCTGATCGAGCAGGCCGCAGGCCCGAGGATCACGATGAACAGAGTTGGCAGAATGAACAAAATGAGTGGTACTGTCATGATCGCTGGCAAACGCGCAGCCTTTTCTTCGGCGCGCATCATCCGCTCGTTGCGGAATTCAGCGGACAGCACTCGAAGTGCAGAGGCGAGCGGCGTACCGTATTTCTCGGTTTGGATCATGGTGGTCACAACGCCCTTGATCGAGTCCAGATTTACCCGGTAAGCCAGATTTTCAAACGCCATTCGCCGTTCGGTGAGAAACCCGAGCTCAATCGCAGTCAGTGCAAATTCATCGCCAAGCTCTGGATATCCTCGTCCCAGTTCCTTGGCGACGCGGTTGAAAGCAGTGTCAACCGTCAAACCAGCTTCGGCACAAATCACAAGCAAGTCGAGGGCATCAGGCAGGCCCTTGCGAATAAGATCCGTGCGCTTTGCAATCAAGTTCGACAGGTAAATGTCTGCGGCCTTGTAAGCCAGAATCGTCGTAGTGGCGAAAACACCGAATTTTTTGAGAGGCGACCAATCGGCGAGGCCTCCGAGCGCATAAATCCACAGGGCAACGCCACCGCCGAAGATTATTGGTAGTACAAGCCGGCTAAAAATAACCGTAACTGCAAGTTCCTTGCGCCGTATTCCAGCTTGTGCCAGGCGTTGTTGGACAACCTTGATTTGATCTTCCTGCAGGACCTGCAGATTAGACAACATGCTGCGCATTTTATCCGTCGTCTCGGTCTTGCGGACAAGCTTTGCGCGCTTCTTGGAAGTTGTTGCAGTGATGCCTGCCTTGAGCTGCTCTCGACGGTCATTGAGTGCCTTCACACGCTTTGCCATGGGGTCGCGTACTGTTACTGCTGCATAAATTGCAAAAAGGACTGCCGTGGCGGCCACTGCGGAAAGCAATGTCGCGACCCAAAGTACGTCGATGCCTAAAAGTTGAGGTCCACCCGGATTGGTCATTTCGTTATCTCGCCCCCAGCTCAGATTTCAAAGTTGACCATTTTGGCCATCACGAACACGCCAATGCTCATCCAAACAGCGCCAATAAGGCCTGCGATAATCAGTCTTGGCTCGTAGAAAAAGCCTTCCAGATATTTCTGGTTGACCATCCAGACCATTCCGAAAACGAAGAATGGCAGTGACCCGACAATATATGCCGATGCCTTGGATTCCGAGGACATGGCTCGGATCTTGAGTTTCATTTGCGAGCGCTTTCGAAGCACGTCGGCAAGATTTGCAAGTGTCTCGGCCAGGTTGCCGCCGGTTTCACGTTGAATAGCAAGCGTGATGACGAAGAACTGGAATTCGGCGGTTCCCAGCCTGTCGGCCGTCTCCTGCAACGAGTCTTCCATGGTTTTGCCAATCTTGATTTTTTCGGTCACCATTTTGAATTCTTCGCCGACAGGTCCTCGAATTTCCTTGGCAACAACACCTAGTGTCTCACCCACTGGCAAACCGGACTTCAGCCCGCGCACTAGCAATTCGATTGCATCGGGGAAGTTTGCCGTGAATTGCTTAATGCGTCGGTTGATCAGGAAACCAATTACCATGTGCGGTATACCGGCGCCTATCAGCAACCCACCAAAAAGAGCAAGATAGAAGGGGGCGCCCTTGATCCACAGCAAGGCCATCATAACAAATGTTATACCACCAGTGGCATATCCATATTGCTGCAAAGTCCACTTCTTGCCCGTCTGAGCCATGCGAAGTCGCAGTTTATCAGCTCGGCTGATGTGTTGCCCATCTGAGAATATCAGCGGCCGGCGTGCAGCGACGGCCTTACGCATCTGCTGTTCCACGCGCGCATCTGCGCTGTCCGAATGCCGAATTTTTACAGCGCTCAATCGACGTGATGTTGCCTTGCCGACATTAGGCCCAATAAAGGCCAAGGTCAGTAAAACCAATATCAGGAACAATCCCGCAGCAAGTATCAAGTTTTGCATCGTTATCCGCTCTGTCACTCGTGTTGATCGGCTGGATTGATCAAGAAATCCCCCAGCCTTTCAACGTTTACTTCTTTGCCAGCAGCGACTTGAATCCACCAAGTACCGATTTTTTGGCCTTTGTGTTTTCAGGTGCCACTTCAACTGGCTCTGCAGCAGTGCCGACAATCATGTCCGCCAGCGTAACTATGCCTGCAGACAATTTGCTTCCGCGCACAGCTTCCACCAAGGGTTGTCCGACTTTTGCCGCTTGCGCTGTCGCTTTGGGGTCTGCCGGCAACGCCAGGTCGATCTTGCGTTCAATCGTGCTTTCGAAGTCCTTGCGACTAATTTCGATCGCTGTTGGCTGAACATTATTGGCAACGACAAGCGTCTTGCAATGTGGCGCATTCTGTTTGAGCCAAGCAAGCAGCCTGATGGTGTCGCGCGCCGATGCCAGTGTAAGTTCTGTTACTACAACAACGACATTCACCTCCTGCATCAAGTGCGGATAGGCGATCAGCATGCCACGCGGCAGATCGATCACGGTATTTTCAAAAGCTGCACGGAATTCTTCCTGGAGTTGAAAAAACGCTGTACCATCGGTCAAGACCGGGCTGTTCATTGGCGCTTCTGCCGACAAGATCGAGAGTTTTTCATTGGCCTTGATCATCGCACGTTCGATGAACAATCCGTCGATGCGACTTGGATTGTCGATCGCATCGGTCAAACCGCGACCGGGTTCAAGGTCCAGTGCCAACGCTGCGGTTCCGAAATGCACATCCAAGTCTAGGAAACCCGTTGGGTGACCCTGCTTTTGAGAAAATGTCCACGCAAGCGATGCCGCGATCGTCGATGCACCTGAACCGCCGCGTGTACCAATTACAGCTGTTGAAATATGCGGTCGATCGGCTGAATGCTCTTCATGCTTGGGGGCATTCAATATCGTTTGCGCATTTGCAAAGGCATCCCGCAAGGCATCTGGACTAAGTGGCTTCAGCAAATAGTCCTGCAATCCTGACATCAACAGATCACGGTACAAACGCACGTCGTTGACTTGACCGACAGCAATCACAATTGTTCCAGGCTCGCATACTTCTGCAAGGCTATTGATATCGGAAATCGGATCTCCCGATTCCGATAGGTCAACCAACAATATTTGTGGGCTGGCCGACACCGAAAGTGACTGGATTGCATTGCGCAAACCGCCCTTATATGCCTTTTCCTGGCTCCAGCCCATTTCCTCGCAGACGCCGCGCACGACATCGAGCGTCAGATCATCGCACACATAAGTATTAATTGGGTCACGCGTTCCGGCGACGCCGGATTTCCATGGAGCGTTCATTAGTTGCCTCCAGTCTTTGTGCGATATGTGTCAACGGCCCGTTTGCCGCTGTTGGTATCGACTCTCTTGCTTTCCCGACCGCGAACCAGATCTTCCGGATCTGCAACCATTGCCGCCAGGTTACTGTTAGAGGCGCATCCATGGTTGCTGTGATTGCTGCCGTTGAAGTTGGATTCGCTCGTCGAAGTCCAATCAGGACAGCTTGGAACAGACGCCTTGGAACGGGTAACAACAACCCGGACATTGCCCGGTGCAACCGGACCAGAGGTTACAGGTGCTGCGCCGGCAAGAAGGATTCCCCGCGCTGCTGTAATATCAGCAACCGCACGTGTGACCGACGAACTCTTGTAACCATCGCCGAAGTCGATGGTTACCCGGTCTCCATATCCCAGATCGAGTGCATCGAACCATTCAGCCATTCTCTGCTGCTCGCCGGCAGGTATCCCACCGCCATCAACATTGACGTCGATTGCATAGTTTGTGCGTTCGACAACAGGTTGATGTACCGAGTACATTGATGTGTTGGTACCCAGCGATCCACCACAACCCGCGAGCGTCAAGCAGACGGAAGCGGCGGTCAGGAACTTCAGATTACGCATAGTATTTCTCCTGAACTGGATTTCAATTGTCGAAGCTGAAGCCCGGGCCTGTATCAGCCTGTGCCGTTGCCGTTGCAGTCTTCTTGGAAAGCGCAGGCGCGGCCTCGCTGACAGATGTCATTTCGGGACCATTTGGTGCAGAAGGAGCAATGGTCGGCATTGGCCGAGCTTTGTCACCCTTGTTCTCACTGACCTTGCTCATCAGAATACGCTCAAGATCATGCGGCGAATGCAATCCATCAGTTGGAAGCATTATCTCACTGTCAGATACAGGTTTGACCAGATAGGGGGTGATTACTATCATCAACTCCGTTTCGTTGCGTCGCCAACCATTGGATTTGAACAGTGCTCCCAGTACAGGAATGTCGCCTGCACCTGGCATCTTGTCGACCGAGCTACCCATCTGGTTGCTGAGCAATCCGGCAATCATGATGCTCTGACCAGAGCCTAGTTCCACCGTTGTTTCAGCCATCCTGGTTGTGGTTGCCGGTATCTCGATACCGGCGAGCCGAACTGCGCCCTGTGACGAGATGTCAGAGACTTCGGTCCTTAGTCTTAGCGAAATCCGACCGTCCGACAGAACGATGGGTGTATAAGTAAGGTTGACGCCGTAGGTTTTATATTCAACCGAAGTTCCGTTGCTTGACGCGCTGACAATCGGGAACGATCCGCCTGCAAGGAATTCGGCGGTCTCACCCGAGACAGTCGTCAGATTGGGATTTGCAAGTGTTGAAACCAGGCCTGCCTTCTCTGAAAGGTCGAATGCGGCGCCGATATCGATGCCGAACAGCCGGCCAAGGCCTGCAATGGTATTGCCATTTTGCGGATAGATCAGCTGACCGGTGTCACTGATGAAATCGCGCGCCCTGGCAACGCCGAATGCGTAAGGTGCGCCTGAACTGTCCGTGCCACTTTTAAATGTCTGCAGGTTACCGGTGATTTCCTTCGATAATGAGCGGCTGACTTCAGCCACGCGGACTTGAAGATTGATCTGAAGTGGCGTTGCATTTTTCAAGCGGCTCACGACTTGCGTTGCCCCGCCGGTGAATGCTTTCACGAGCATTTCTGCTTCGGCTGCATCTTCTGGATTTGCCACGGTACCTGTGAGCAGCACCACGCCGTTCATCGTCGTCACCTTGATGTCGGCTTCGGGCATGGCAAGCAAGAGCATCTGTCCAACCGAATCGAGGTTGGTTCCGACCCGAACTGTTGCCTGGTAAACCGTGCGTCCAGACGCGTCTGTTGCATAGACCGTCGTTTCGCCAGGTCCCTTGCCGAGAATATAGATCTGTTTGCCTGACTTGACTTCGACATCTGCGATGGCCGGGTCGGACACGACAACATCAGTGATTGCCGATCCCAGGTTGACTTGCTGGCCTCGACCGATCGACAACACGATAAGCCTGCCGTCTTTAGCCGACTGAGCTGCCGCGGGAGCGGGCAGGGCAACCAGAGCTGTTGTCCCCATCGCGATGGCGAGTGCTGCTGCTGCAAAACCCGTTTTGAATTTCGAGATCGTTTTCATCTTGTTATCTCCGGCTCACGTCGACTTCGGTCACGTTGCCACCGCGTGAAACGCGAACGACGGGACCTTTGGCGATGATTTCAATTTGCTTTTGTGTGCGAGCTGCTTCGGACGCTACGGCAATAGGGGTCTGGGCAGGTACGCTGCTACGCTGGAAGCGAGAAACATCACCCCCTGTGGCGTAGCTGCTCTTTCCGGCACTTGGACGCTGCGCAAGCGAACGAACGATTGCCTGCTCCTGTTCGGCAGTGGCGCCTTCAGGGATGCTCACCTCGCCCGATGCCAGTGCTTGTTCTAGTTCACCTGCATTATCTGCAAGAGAGCGAAGCGAAAGGCTGATTGTCCCGATTGATTGTGCAACCGTGATTTTCTCGGCAATCCGAGGCGTGGCCTCGACGGTCACGAGCTTGTATTGAGATACAATCGTATTGCCCTTTTCATCAACCGATGGCTGAGAGCGCTGATCAGTCGCGAGAACCCTGAGGTTGCGCATGATGGTTTCTGAAACTTTGAGTGGTGGACCACCTGCGTTTGCAGCGACGATTTGTGTAAGGACCAAGTCAACACGATCACCTGGAAACACAAAACCAGCAACACCGGTCAAAGCAGATACAGGTACAGTGACTGCGCGCATGCCTGGGCCGAGCGCTGCCGCAAGAAAACCTCGGTCGCCTGGTTTGACGAGCGAGCCTTGGGTTATAGGTTGACCGGCAGTCACTGCATTGCGCACCACCGTTCCGACCAGCGCATCAAGGGATCCGCCTTCTTTACCTTCAATGAAATAGGCGTCTTCAACCAGCTCCTTGGGCCAAGGCTGGTAACGGAAGCTATCTGCCGCGATGATTGTGCCAACCGGCAATGCCTTTGTCGCAACGAGCACCTTTGGTCCTGTGGGTACCGGTGCTGGCATCGCTGCCGATTGCGGTGCACCGGCGCCTGTGAACATGCTGCGCGCCATAAAGGCGGTAATAGCAGCGATGAAAAGCGCAGCCACCAGCAATACTACTTTTTTCCTATCCATGACGAACTGTCCCCTGATTGAAGAACGCTATTTCACGTAAAATGGTTAAAAATCCGTTCACCGGCAATCCAAAGTCCGGCGAGAGAGATGGCAACTCCGTAGGGCACCCGTACTTTACCATGTTGTTGTTTTACTTTATGAATAACTACGAAAATGATAGTTACCAAGGCGCCAAGGAT
>JBATDO010000400.1:0-3978 GCA_049663505.1 Sphingorhabdus sp. | reverse complement strand
CTCATTGACCGAGGGGGAGGGCATTTTCACCCACTGAATTATGCCATCGGGTTGGCGGCGGCCGCAGCGGACGCGGGCGTTCGGATCTATTCCGGCAAAAAGGTGATCGCCGTCAAGGAGCAAAATGACGGCGTGTGGGCAAGTGTTGAGGGTGGCCATGTCCATGCACGAAACGCCATGCTCGCTGTTGATACCAACATGTCGGGTTTGAACCGCCATTTGGGTGGCTATGCCATGCCGATTCTCAACTATAACGTTGCAACCGAGCCACTGGGTCATGCTCGTGCAAAGGCTCTCATTCCCTCGGACATGGCGATAGCCGATACGCGATTTGTCCTTAATTATTTTCGCCTGTCAGCCGATAATCGATTAATTTTCGGTGGCGGAGAAAAATACCTGCCGGCCATGCCTTCCAACATTGATAATTTTGTTCGAAAGCACATGTTGCAGGTGTTCCCGGATCTGCACGACGTCAATATCGACTATCGTTGGGGGGGACCCGTTGGCGTAAGCCGCAATCGGCTGCCGCATGTTGGGCGGTCAACCATGGGAAAGATTTGGTTTGCGCACGGCTTTTCAGGTCACGGTGCATTGATGACGACATTGGCAGGCGAGGCAGTGGCCGATGCGATGGCTGGGCAAGCTGATGCCTACCAGCTGCTGGCAGGTTTGCCGTCCAAACCTTTCCCAGGAGGAATTGCGTTGCGTTGGCCGCTGCATGTTGCAGCCATGCTTTATTTTGCGATGCGAGATCGATTATGATCAGTTCTGGCTCAATTTCAGCGCTGAAAGCGCGCGAAACGGAACGATTCATCGCAGCCAACCCAAATTCAGCGGCCCATGCAAGTCGGTCTCATGGGTGGTTTCAGGGTGTACCGTTCCACTGGATGCTTGACTGGCCTAGCCCGTTTCCAATCGTTGCAGAAAAGGCCGAGGGGGCAACACTGACGAGCATAGACGGACAGGCTTACGATGATTTCTGTCTGGGCGACACTGCAAGCATGTTTGGCCATTCACCGCCCGCCCTTGCAGCGGCGTTGGCACGGCAGGCCGGGCAGGGGCTCAGTTTTATGCTTCCCACCCAAAAGTCTGGCGAGCTTCCAGGATTGCTCCGTGCAATGTTTGGCTTCCCCTATTGGCAGGTAACAACCACTGCAAGTGAAGCTAACCGGGCGGTCATTCGCTGGTGCCGCGGTATTACTGGACGGCGCAAGATATTAATATTCAACGGCTGCTATCACGGTGCAGTTGATGACGTATTTGTGGATTTGCAAGGGGGGCACGGGGTAAATCGTCCGAGCCTGGTGGGGCAAGTCCATGATATGGTGCCGACGACCGTTGTGATTGAATTCAACGACATTGAGGCATTGCAAGCTGCATTGTCGGAAGGCGATGTCGCATGTGTGCTTGCAGAACCTGTCATGACCAACATCGGAATGGTGCTCGATCAACCAGGCTATCTGGAGGCGCTTCGCAAAATATGCACCCAGACCGGTACATTACTCGTTTTTGATGAAACCCATACTATTTCATCGGGCTATGGCGGGCACGGCAATACCCACGGGCAAGTCGCCGACATTATCGTGATAGGCAAGTCCATTGGCGGCGGCGTGCCGTGTGCCGTTTATGGATTTAGCAGCGCCGTCGCGCGGCAAATGGAAGGGCTCAATCGCAGTCGTACTGCAGGGCATAGCGGAATTGGGACGACATTGTCCGCAAATGCGCTCGCCATCACCGCCATGCATGCCATGCTCAGTGAGGTGATCAATCATGCAGCCTATGCACATATGCTGGCCATGGCGAAACGCCTGGTTGCTGGAATCGACCATGTCATCCTCGATGCAGGCCTTGATTGGCACGTCAGTCATGTGGGCGCGCGGGTTGAATTTGTCTGCTCGCCCGTCCCTGCGGCAAATGGAAGCGAAGCAAAAGTGGCAATGCGCCCCGACCTCGAGGCGGCCATTCATCTCTATTTGGCTAATCGTGGTATCTTGCTGGCTCCATTTCACAATATGATGCTGTTGAGTCCAGTTACAAATGCTGGACAAGTCGACCACCTCTTGCACGAACTGGCCAACTGTGTAGGCGAGTTGAAGGAGTTAGCCCAATGACAAGACGCGCCAAATCATCGGCAATGGTTGCACCTCGAAGTGAGGCTGAAGCCTTCTTTGCGATTAATCCGGACATCGATTCGATCGAAATGATCTACACAGACATGGGAGGCGTGCCTCGTGGAAAGCGGCTGCGTCAACATGAGGTCATGTCGGTTTATGAAATCGGGAGATTTTTCCCGGGATCCATTACTGTGGTCGACATCACCGGTCAGGATACAATCGAGACCGGGCTTGTGTGGGAAGATGGAGACGCAGATCGATCCATGAAGCCCGTTCCTGGAACGTTGGTAAAAACACCCTGGGCTGGGGATAATGCAGCTCAGTTTCTGGTCGATTTCTATGAACTGGATGGCCAGCCCCATGATCTTGATCCGCGGCACGTTCTCGGCCTTGTCATTGATCGCTTCGAAGCCATGGGGCTAACCCCTGCGCTTGCTGTGGAATTGGAGTTTTACCTGCTCGATCCAAAGCGTGCCCGTGACGGCTCGGTTCGGCCTGCCCGACCCGAGTATAATGGGACCACTCCCAAGATGGTCGAAGTTTACGGGCTACGTGAACTGGAGGATTTCCGTCCCTTTTTCGACGAACTTTATGAAGCCTGCGATGTTCAAGGCATCCCGCTGGAATCTGCCATTTCTGAATTCGCGCCGGGGCAGTGTGAGCTCACGTTGCGCTATAAACCAGACGTGCTGCGTGCTTGTGACGATGCAATCATGTACAAGCGCGTCGTCAAGTCCGTCGCCCAGGCACACGGACTTGAGGCAACGTTTATGGCCAAGCCGTTCGCAGAACAGGCAGGCAGCGGAATGCATATTCACGTATCGATGAACGATGCCGAGGGCAGGAATCTTTTTGCAGCAGACGATCCCGAAGGTACGCCCTTGTTGCGTCACGCGATCGGCGGCATGATCAGCAGTATTGGGGATTGTTTTGCCCTGTTCGCGCCGCACGCTAACAGCTACCGTCGCTTCAAGGCGAACAGCTATGCGCCGGTTGCGCCCACTTGGGGCGTCAACAATCGTACAGTCAGTTTTCGAATCCCTGCAGGACCCTCATCGAGTCGTCACGTTGAGCATCGTGCCTGCGGTGCAGACGCCAACCCCTATCTGGCGGTAGCAGGCGTGCTTGCAGGCATTCACCACGGCATCGTGAACCAGATTGATCCTGGCCCCGCTGTGGTGGGAAATGGCTATGACCGAAACGGAACGCAGGATGACAAGCCACCGAGTAACTGGTTTGCAGCTGTCGACCGCTTTCATGGTTCAGAATTGATGCGCGACTATTTGGGAGAACGGTTCGTTGACATGTTTACCATAGTCAAGCGCGTCGAGCAGGACCGCTATTTCGGCCAAGTGCCATCAATCGACTATGACTGGTATTTGCGAAACGCCTAGGACTGGACCGGAAAGCGCGCCAGGATGCTTTGGTGAACTGCAGGATTGAGCAGTGAGTCGAATTCGCACCCAACCATTGTGCCGTCATTCCAGACTATCTTTGCCTGCAATGCGGACAGGCCGGGCAGCGTCAGCCATATCCTCGTGCCGGCAGCCATGCCGGTTAGGGCCTCGCATGCAACGCCCGATAGCGACAAGTCTTTGACCACTACAGAAAATCCAGGCGATCCCGACGGCCGCATCGAGGCCGGGATATGGAGTTTAACGCGCGGCGCGCTGCGGTCCTCCTGTGCTGCATCTTCATAGCGAAGGAAGGTCTGACCCGAGGAATGCGACAGGATCATTTTCGAGGCTCCAACTTGTGAATTGTGTGAATTACTTCACCAAGGTGAATATCTGGTTTGAATGCTTGGTTAAGGTACCGTTTACTAAGCCTGCTTGCCCAAGGCTTGCATTCTGCCCGATCTCTC
>JBATDO010000399.1:0-2340 GCA_049663505.1 Sphingorhabdus sp. | reverse complement strand
CGTTTGGAGCGGCAATCTGAGGCCGTGACATTGTTCTGCCCTGAGTGCATTTGCACGTCCCCTGCAGGTGGCAGAATTTGCCGGGCAAAGGCGCTTGTGGTAAAATATTCTATTCACGGGCCTATGCGGCCCTGCGTTGAATGTCACGATCCTCGTCGCTTGAAGGAACATGGGTGGCCTTGACGGGTTTGAGGTCGCAACTGGAGAAAAGAAATGACCTATTACATGGCGACCACCCTTGAAGTTCCCTTTGACGACGCCGTCACGCTTGCAGAAGCGGCCCTTAGAACCGAGGGATTTGGCGTTCTCACGCGCATTGACGTGGCCCAGACCATGAAAACCAAGCTCGATGTCGACATGCCTTCTTATGTCATCCTGGGGGCGTGCAACCCCCAGCTTGCCTATGAAGCGCTGCAACTGGAAAACAAGGTCGGCACGATGCTCCCATGCAATGTCGTGGTGCGCCAGACGGACAATGGCAAGGTTGAAATCGCCGCGATCGATCCCGTCGCGTCCATGCAGGCGATCCCCAATCCCCAGCTGAAAGAGGCAGCCGCCGCAGTCCGCGACAAGTTGCTGCGGGTCATCGCCCAACTGTAAGCCAAGGCTGTCTGAGCAAGGCATGCCCGGGTAAGCAGCATGACGCGGCGATCGCGAAAACTCCTGCGCGCCGATGTCGGGCGCTACTTTCCCCCTTTAAGGATCCGCCCGGGGCATCCGGCGTGGAATTTGCAAGGAAAGCCTGGCTGCCTGCTTGCGGTTGGCCAATGGCTTCACCAATTCCAGCAGGAAGAGCAGTATGGCGCCCATGCCGATCGCGACCATCACGTGCATCCAGTCGGGCGTGCCAAATTTCAGGAGCGAGCGGAACGCCGGCACGAGCACCGTCAGCAACAACACCACGGACACAACGCCCAGCACATAGCGAAGCATGACATTTTTGCGCGTAAAGGCATGTCTCAAGGAGGTGTCGAACGACCGGTTCGCGAGGATGAGCGCGACGATTGCCACGACCAGCGAGAGGAATACGAGCTCGCGAATATCGGGTACGGGCATGCCGGACCAGGTGGCCGTGAGGAACACCGCTGCCAGCATCGCAAAGGCCATGCCTCCCTGCAGGATGCTCCACGCGATCATATGCACCGAAAAGAGTGGCTGTGCAGTCGGGCGCGGTTCGCGCTCCATGATATCATCCTCGGCCTCTTCGGCCTCGAACACGAGTGCACAGACCGGATCGATGATCATCTCGATAAAGGCAATGTGGATCGGCCCGAACAATACCGGAAGGCCCAGGACCAAGGGCAGAAGCGCAAAGCCGGCGAGCGGCACATGCACTGCAAAAATGAATGCCATTGCCTTGCGGATATTATCATAAATGCGCCGACCCAGCCGGATTGCGTGCACGATCGAACCAAAATCATCATCGAGCAGGACGATGGCAGATGCTTCGCGCGCGACATCGGTGCCGCGCTTGCCCATCGCAATGCCGATATGGGCCGACTTGAGCGAAGGCGCGTCATTCACCCCGTCACCGGTCATCGCGACAACCTCGCCTGCCGCCTTGTAGGCTTCGACAATCCGCAATTTCTGTTCGGGCATGATCCGCGCAAAGACGGTGATGGCCGGCAACTGCGCGGATAACGTGGCCTCGTCCATGAGGTCAAGCTCGGGCCCGGTCAGCACATTGCCATCGACAATTCCCGCCTGCCGAGCAATGGCGCGCGCAGTTGCCGCATAATCGCCGGTTATCATGACTACCTTGATGCCAGCGCTTTGGCACTGTGCAACGGCTGCCGGCACGCTTTGCCGGATTGGATCGGCAAGCCCTAACAGGCCGACCAGAGTATAATCATAATCCGCCTGGGACGCGGCCCACTGCGTGCTGCCTGTTTGTGCACTTGCAACGCCGAGCACGCGAATACCGCGTGCTGCCATCGATTCCACTGCCTGCGACAATGCAGCGGCTTCCTCTGCTCCCAGATGACAGAGCTCTGCAATGGCCTCAGGCGCACCCTTGGCGGCAATGAGATAGCCCTTCTCGTCATCCGGCCTTGTCCAGATGTTGGACATGGCAAGCAAATCGGGGCCAATTCCAAAAGCATGCGCAAGCGTTCTTTCCTGCCTGGAGCCAGGTCCTGCTGCGTGGATCGCAATTTCCATGGGATCGGTTGGAACGGTAGCACTTGCAAGCGTTGCCATTTCCAGGATCGAAAGGGCTGCTGCAGGCACCTCTTTGTCCGCATTGAGGTCCATGGTGCCCCCGTCTGGCAACCAGCCCTCCACCACGATCATCCGGTTTTCGGTGAGCGTGCCGGTCTTGTCGGTACACAGCACCGTCGC
>JBATDO010000398.1:0-1764 GCA_049663505.1 Sphingorhabdus sp. | reverse complement strand
GGCATGTTTGCAGGCGTGGCCCTTGGCGGCGATGCAAGGCCAGCACTGCTGGTGCCAAGCGAAGCGGTGATCCGCACCGGCACCCGCACGATTGTAATGCTGGCGATGGGCGATGGCCGTTATCATCCCGCAGAAATCAGAACGGGCCGCGAAGGTGGTGGACAGACCGAAATCATTGAAGGCTTGGCGGTCGGCGAGAAAGTTGTCGCGTCAGGTCAATTCCTGCTCGATTCCGAAGCCAGCCTGACCGGCATTGAAGTTCGTCCGCTGGAGCGGGAGGCCGCGACCAACAAGAAAGCCGGTGCCAAGTGATTGAAGCTATCATCCGCTGGTCGGTCAAGACGCGCGGGCTGGTCGTGGTTGCGGCACTCGTCCTGACCATCATCGGCATCGACGCGGTGCGCACAACGCCTGTCGATGCACTGCCAGATCTCTCCGATGTGCAGGTCATTATCCGCACGACATATCCCGGCCAAGCTCCGCAGATTGTCGAGAATCAAGTCACCTATCCGCTCACAACGACGATGCTGTCGGTTCCCGGCGCGCGTGTCGTGCGCGGTTATTCATTCGTCGGCGACAGCTTTGTCTATGTGCTGTTCGAGGATGGCACGGATTTATATTGGGCGCGCAGCCGCGTGCTGGAATATCTATCCCAAGTGCAAGGCCGCCTTCCAGCAGGTGCAACTGCCTCACTCGGCCCAGATGCGACGGGCGTAGGCTGGATTTATGAATATGCGTTGGTCGATAAGACCGGACGGCATGACCTTTCGCAGCTCCGCAGCATTCAGGACTGGTTTCTGCGCTATGAGTTGAAGGCCGTTCCAGGTGTTGCCGAAGTCGCCAGCATCGGCGGGATGGTGAAGCAATATCAGGTCGTGGTCGATCCGCAGCGGCTCGCGTCCTACGGTGTCACTGCAAGCGAAGTCTCCGACGCGCTCAAACGCGCCAATCAGGAAACCGGCGGTGCGGTCGTCGAAATGGCCGAGGCCGAATATGTCGTCCGCGCCACAGGCTATCTCAAAACACTGGATGATTTCCGCGCGGTGCCGGTGCGCAGTGCGTCAGGCGGCATAGCTGTCACGGTCGGCGATGTTGCCACAGTGCAAATCGGTCCCGACATGCGGCGCGGGATTGCCGAACTGAATGGCGAAGGCGAAGTCGCGGGCGGCGTGATCGTCATGCGGCAGGGCAAGAACGCCCGCGAAGTCATCGAAGGCGTGCGAGCCAAGCTGGCAGAATTGAAGGCTGGTCTTCCCAAGGGGGTCGAGATTGTCACCACTTATGACCGTTCGGGCCTCATCGACCGCGCGGTTGAGAACCTCACGTCCAAATTGTTCGAGGAATTTGTGATTGTCGCGCTCGTCTGCGGGCTGTTCCTATGGCACGCAAGATCGGCGCTAGTCGCTATCCTCACGCTGCCGCTGGGGATCCTGATCGCCTTCATCGTGATGCGGGTGCAAGGGTTGAACGCCAACATCCTGTCACTCGGCGGCATCGCGATTGCTATCGGCGCGATGGTCGATGCAGCGGTTGTGATGATCGAGAACGCCCACAAGCATCTCGAACGCTGGGCGCATGACAACCCAGACAAGGAACTGAAAGGCGAAGAACGCTGGCGCGTGATTACCGATGCCGCTGCCGAAGTGGGGCCAGCTTTGTTCTTGAGCCTGCTCATCATCACCTTCTCGTTCATCCCCATTTTCTCTTTGCAGGGGCAGGAAGGGCGGCTGTTTGCGCCGCTTGCGTTCACCAAAACCTATGCAA
>JBATDO010000397.1:0-3788 GCA_049663505.1 Sphingorhabdus sp. | reverse complement strand
AGCCCGGGCAATCCAAAGTCAGAGCGCTGGCTGGCGCCAACAATTTATCAAGCCAGTGACAGGTCGGATTTCTGGCCTTTTCGGAGCGCAGCGCATCTATAACGGGTCGCCGGGAAGCTATCACAGCGGTATGGATATTGCCGCATCTGCCGGCGTGGAAGTCGTCGCACCCGCTGATGGTGTCGTAACGCTCGCGGCGACCGATGCATTTACGCTTGAAGGGCATTTGCTCATGCTCGACCACGGAATGGGTTTGAACAGTGCCTTTCTCCATTGCTCCGAATTGTTCGTGCGTGAAGGTGACGTGGTAAAACAAGGCCAAGCCATTGGTCGCGTGGGCATGACCGGAAGAGCCAGCGGTCCCCATTTGCACTGGGGCATGAAATGGAACAGCGCGCGAATAGATCCACGGCTCCTCATATCACTGCAATAAAATCTAGTTGACCCTCTTCATCCGGATCGCGCGACGCCCGTCGATATTGGCAAAATAGCTGCCCATCGCCGCTGGCCGTATCTTCACTTCCATACCTGCCTTGGGCTGCCTACTCAATTCCTGCGTGTCAATTTGGACCCAGCGTGCTCCATCATCGAGGACAATGGTCCATTTTCCCATATTACCTCGGTAGACAGAGGCAATTTTCGCGACCAGTTCACCTTCGCCTTCGCCATTCGCATTTCCAAACATCTTCAGCTTGGGCAGCGAGAAGCCAAAGAGCCCGCGACGGGCCTCCTGCATCGATTGCTTGTCAGCAAGTATCAGCTCATCGTTTTTTTCTGCAGCATCAATGGCGGCGACCTTCGCGTCAAAGCATGCAAGCCGTTCAACAGGTTCGACCACGGCACGGCAGTTGATCAGCGCTTCGAAAACGGGCGGGCGGCTATCATCGGACCGCTTTTCGGTTTGGGCTGCAAGCCCGCCCGAGGCCATGCATGCCAACACAGGCAGAACCAACCATTTTACACGCATCGCGTCATCCTTTCGAGCAATAGGACTGAGCCTAACAGCGGATGCGTGTAGATCGCAAGCAATGGTTGATCAATATCGATACGACGTGCGCGTGCGCTATGCGGCCTTCCAGTCACTCACGGTGCTGAACAACGGGAGCCCCTTGGGGCGTTGCTCACCTTCTGCCGTCATGTAATAGCCTGGTGGCAGGTTGGCCAAGGGCATGCCGGCTGCTGCCATCATGTAAGGCGATATGCGGCGACTCGTGCACAGCCCGCCATTGCCATCATTCACCAAGCGCTCTTCGAACTCGACACCCTGCTGGTGGTTCATGGTTCGCACGACCGACGAAAGCGCAAGCTGGCCATCGCCAAAGTCGAGCACGAACTTGGTGCCGAGGGGCACGTCGAGGATTCCTTCGATCAAGGCACCGGAGACCGACAGGTTTCGAAGAACAATGGAATAGCAATGATTATCGTGGATGGCGCCAACCCGGCGGTACATTGACAGGCGATCGCTGCGCTGGACTGAAGGGCCGGACGGGACGATGACCCAGTCGCCTGCCTCACAGCGTTCGCGCAATGTGTCATTGGCAACAGCCATGCTGTAAACATAACCCTGCACGTGACTGACGTTGAGTTGACGGATGAGTTCGAGTTGATCGAGCGATTCGATCCCTTCGGCCGTCGTTTCCATGTTCAGTGCATCCGCAAGCGCAACGATGGCTGCAATGATGGCGCCATTGCGCGATCCTTGCTCGGTCGCTCCTCGAACGAAGCTCTGGTCGATCTTGATCTTGTCAAATGGAGCCGTCTTCAGATAACCGAGCGACGAGTAGCCCGTGCCAAAATCATCAAGTGCCAAGCGAACCCCGATCTTTTTCAAGGCGGTGAACATGCTGTCTGTATCTGCTGATTCCTGGAGGAACACGCCTTCGGTAATTTCGAGCTCGAGTCGATCGGCAGGCAAGCCTGACGCTGCGAGTGCATTTTCAACGATTTTGGGCAAAAGGTCGTTGGCAAATTGGACAGGCGAAACATTTACCGCCACCTTCATTTTTCCAGGCCAGCCAATAGCGTCTTCGCACGCACGATTGAGTGCCCATTCACCCAGGTCACCGATTAAATTGGCTTCTTCGGCAATTGGAATAAACAATGCCGGAGAAATCGGGCCACGTTCTGGATGGGTCCAGCGGATAAGCGCTTCAAATCCAGTCACTGTGTTGCTCTTGCTGTTTACGACCGGCTGGTAAAACAGGGACATTTGTCCCTTTGCCAGCGCATCCCGCAAGTCCTCTTCCAGGACGCGGCGATCTTCGGCTGCCTGCAACAGGTCGCTCGAATAGAAACGGAAGCGACCCCGCCCACCGCCTTTTGCCGCATAGAGAGCCAGGTCGGCGTTGCGGATCAGTTCCTCGCTGGTACGCCCATCAAAAGGACTGACCGCTATACCAATCGATGCGCCTATAATGCACCGGCTACCGTCAACAGAATAGGGATGCGACAGACTCTTGATAATCTTGTCTGCCATGTCGCCCAGGACGCCACGATCATCGCAATCCTGCAATATGATCTGAAACTCGTCACCACCCAGCCGACTTATCTTCTCGCGGTCGCCCACCACTTTCACCAAACGTTCAGCAACCTGCTTCAACAAGGCATCTCCCGCCGGATGGCCGAGCGTGTCGTTCACTTGCTTGAAGCGATCGAGATCGATCAGCATGATCGCGCATGCCCGCTTCTGCACCTGGAAAGCCGAAAGCGTGGTATCGAGAATCTTGGACATGCGAAAACGGTTCAGCAAGCCGGTGAGCGAGTCATAGGTTGCAAGGCGCGACGTGTCTTTCGCCGCGCGGCGCTGAACCGTTATGTCTGTTCCGCTTCCACGATATCCCGCAAAATTATTGGCGTTACGGTAGAATGGACGACCTGACACTGCCCACCATGTCTCGTCCTCGCGCTGTGACACTCCTTGGAGCGGCAGGTCATCGAATTTCGACTGCTTGGTCAATATGAACGGGAGCGTTCGCTGGTGTCCTGCAGCATCATCTGTCTGACAAAACAAATCTACAAATAGCGTGCCTACCAGCTCTGCGGACTGTTTTCCCAAGATCTCGCACACCGAATCACTCAAATAGGTAATGCGCCCCTCGGCATCGGTAGACCAAAACCATCCACGCCCGCTTTCTTCGAAATTCTGCAAGAGCAGGACGGCTTCTTTTGACGATGTTGCTGAAGTGATCGTCTTTGGCGCCGCTGGATTTCGCGTCGACAGCTTCGCAAAAAAGCCACGATCGTCACCAGACGATGCTTGCGCATCCTCAGCTGCCATCCACGAAAACCGCTTTGCTACCATTAAATCTCTCTTTTGGTCCAACTGGCAAAGTTCATACAAGCAATGCCGTTGCAGAATGGTAAACAAGATGCGCGTTATCGCGAATTGTGTTCAGCACGATAGATACTCAGCTATTATTTTGACCAATGCAAACAGCCGGGACGAGCTATCTATTCTCATGAATTTGTAAATTTGACGCTTATTGCGGTCGGCCCAGGGTGAATTGACTATGACAATTCGGTAAGTCGACGTTTCGGGCAAGCGGTTTGAGAAAAGTCAACGCTCGCGGCGGTCAGGGTCTGTCCCTTAGCTTTCCCCCAAAAAAACTCCCCAACATATGGGTGATTGCTGGAACCGATAGGGCGCAAGTTGGTTCAAACAGTCATGGTGAACTTGAGGCGTGTTTAAATGGTCCCCAAAGTCTTGATTGTGGAAGACGAGTTCATCGTCGCGCTGAATCTCTGCAGGGTTTTACAGAATCTGGGATTCGACGTTTTGGGTATTGCAC
>JBATDO010000396.1:0-4237 GCA_049663505.1 Sphingorhabdus sp. | reverse complement strand
CTTTCACTGGCTGCTTCTAAGCAATCTTCAACGGTCAGGTCGTCAACGCAAGGTTTGTGAGGCGGCTCGGGTTTGCTGTTTGTGATGACTGATGGTTTTATTTGGCGTTGGCCTACAGATTCTAAGGATTCTTTATCTGTCTTCTGATGGTGGCGGTCATTTTGGCTGTTGCTGGCGGACACAACCACGATATCGGGGGCGTAAGGCTCAACGAGTTCAGCCAAAGATTTCTTTATGTTTACCAGTTCATTCGCCTGAATTGAGCGACGAAGCTGTCTCCGGATCTCGCGATCACTCTCGTCTGAAAGCTTCGGTTCTCCGCTGTGGAACCTCTGGGTTCCCAACTGATGCAAAAGATCGAGGATATGGGCCCGTTCTATGTCTCTCATCTCCGATTCAAGACGCTTGGCCTCTGCGGTCTCCACGATTTCGGACTTGCGTGCAAAGAGAGGCGACAACGTGAAACCGTATGCCGCGACGACTGCGCTCTTGTACCGAAGTGCAAATCGCTTCCCATTTGGACTTCCGCGTCTTTCGATCAATTTGGCATCGGATAAACGGGCCAGATGGCGACGGAGAGTGCGTTCATCCATACCATCAGCACGTTTCGCGAGCGCCTCGTTGGATGGCCAGACGAGAAACGGATCAGACCGCTGGTCCTGCGTCTTCGGGAGAAAGCTTAGAAGAGCGCGAAGAACGGTGATACTTGTGGATGTCAGGCCAAACTTCGCCCGACATGCAGCCAGAGCATCCAGGACTTCCCAAGACGCCGTTGTCGCACTCGAGCTTTCGTTGTGTGTGTCGACTTTGGGAGGTGTAAGGAAAGTGGGGTAGGGGGCTTTGCGCATTGGTCTTCACGCAAACATGCGACTTCCCATACCGATCAGGCTGTGCCTGACGGTTTCCGAACGCAACGAAGGGTCAGCAAAGGGCAAAATACCTTCGTTCACCGCTGACGCGGCGTTGACTTGCTAGGCGATTTGCGCGATTCTTACTTTACAGAACGTGGTCAGATCAGAGCGCCAACTCTGTTTGATCGGCAAATCGGCCTCTCGGGATAACTCGGGGGGCCGTTCTGTTTCTAGCGTGCCTCCTTGTTAGGGTTGCTGTTCACTTCAGATTGCCATTCATCATGCCATGCCTGCAGAAGGCGGTCGCCTTTGGCGACAAGCCATGAATGGAATTCGGGATTGTCTTTGGCTCGCACCGTGACTGCGAATGCAGACCGCGATGCTCTGACTTGGCCAACCGAGTTAGCCACCTCAGTCTGTTGCGGGCTCGTAAGCGACGGCTTGGAACTCAGAATTGAGACCGCGCGAGCGAAGCGCATATCTGACGGATCGGGCCCGTCTTCCTGGTTTGCAGCTGCAAACTCGGGCCCACTCATGATCGCTGAGATGATAGCCTGACGATCTTCCGGGGCAAAGCTTGCCGTACGCCCGCGAATTGCGTCCGCGAGCGCACGCCAACGTGGGCGACCAATGCCAGGAGCACGACCGATGGCGAGTATGATGTCTTCACCCAGAGTCTCGACGACCATCTTCATCGTCGAAATGGTCGTTGCCTTCGGGGAACCCAAATCGATGTTCAGAGCGGATCGGATTGTAGCGTCTTCAACGCCCGACTCTCTGAGCCGGTGGGCAAACATCGCTTTCTCGATAAAGGAAAGGTCCTGTCGGACCGAGTTTTCGATGCCCTGAGCGATGATCCGTTGCTCATCATCCATTTGCGTGACCAGTGCGCGGACCTTGAGACCCAAAGCTCGGACTGCCGCGAGACGGCGCCGACCGTAGATGATACGGAAATGCCCATCTTCAGCGCGTTGAACGAGAATGGGGATCTGCTGGCCGTGCGCTTTGATGCTTTCGACCAGATCAACCAACGACGCATCATCGTAAGGTAGGCGGTCTTCGAACTCGGATTGGATGATCTGATCCGGTTCAAGTTCGGTGAGTTGAAGCCCTCGAGCGAGGCCACTCTCTACGGCCCCAAGTGCGGCCGATTGCAGGATGCTTTTCGAATGCGGACGGGCAGGGGGGTTGATCAGGGCCTCCAGGGTGCCCTTGAAGACATCTTTACGTGCCATCAGTTGCGCCCCCATGCAGCCTGAACCAGGCCTTCCAATTCGCTTGACACCTGATTGATCGATTCAACCGCGCGGTCATAGGTGTTGCGATTGAACTCACTCCGATCTACTTCATATAGTGTTTGTTGCGTAAGACCTGCGTCCGAAACCGCTGTGGATTTCAAGAAGGTGTTGGTCATGACCTGCTCGGCGAAAAGCGCACGCAGAAATCCGGCCATCTGCGCTTGAGGCCCGTCAGACGGTTCAAACCGGGTGATCAGAAACTTCAAGTTGTCGTACTCAAGCGACGCCCCATAGCTGGCGACAACATTCAGTAGCCCAGCGGTCATTTGTAGGAACTGGTTCATCGAGGCGATATCCAGCATCGAAGGAATGACGGTGATCAACACTGTCGTCGCAGCAATCAGGGCGCTCATAGTCAAGAACCCAAGTTGCGGCGGACAGTCGATCACGACGATGTCGTAATCCGCTTCCACTTGATCAATGGCGAGCCCCAAGCGTTTGAAAAACATCGGCTCTCGACGTTCGTGGAGAGCTCTGGGCGTTTCGTGTTCGAACTCGGCCAATACAAGCCCGGCCGCCGCGAGATCCAGATTCGGGAAGTAGGTCTTGCGGATGACCTCCCGCATGGGAACGGGATCCTCGTAGCGGATAGCATCGTAGATGTTTCCGCCACCTTGAAATTCCGTTTCGGGAGTATACCCGAACATCGTCGTCAAACTGCCCTGAGGATCGATGTCGATCGCCAAGACGCGATAGCCGCGAAGGGCAAGGCGCTGTGCCAAATGGATGGACGTGGTGGTCTTGGACGACCCACCTTTGTAGTTGGCTACAGCAATAACCTGGACGCGGTCACCCTCACGGCGCCCCGGCAAAAAGGTCCCCCGTTTTCGCGACTGCTCTTCGAGAGACCGCCTAATGCCAATCAGGTCGGCGGCGGTGTACATACGGCGGCCGCGAGCATCAGCTTCTACAACGGGGATCTTGTCATCGAAATGGAGCTTGCGCAGGCGGGCAGGGTCGATTCCCAACAATTCAGCCGCTTCACCAGCCGAAAATGCCCTCAGTTCCTTTCGTGCGTCAGGCATGAAGCTTGTACGCATGTGATTTTCAAGCGCGACGGCAAGGCGGTCGGCATTCTCTTGAATGATCTCGTCAATCCGGCGAACGCCAGTCATACTGCCCCCGTTGCTCCGGCCTCACGGAGCGCACTTTGCCGCGCTACCGCAGCTTTTCGTTTTGAACGCTCTGCACCCTGAAAAACCATGCGCAGCGTTCTTTTCCTATGAATGGCACCAAACATTGCCCTCAATCAAGAAAATTCTGCCCGACATGTCGTTCCTTCGTGACGAGCTGCTACAGGATGTGGTGGTGCGACTTAATCCAAAGACTCGAGAAAATAACGTAATAATATGAATTCAAACAATAAATTATCATGCTGGGCACTTTTGGCCTAGAGGCAACGTCGCCCATCACCACAGCATATGCGCGGTCAATATGCGGGGTTCGAGCCCCTTTGTTGAAGCGTAGACGATTCGGCGGAGTCTTCGACAAGAACAAACCCAGCAAGGGTTCAGATGAGGGAGAACACACAGCTGTCGCTGATCCGCAGGCGGTGCCCGCCCGCCAATTTGAAATCGATGAGGTTCCAAACGATATGCGCTGCCGGTGCTCGCCCCGCATCCGCGACGCTCTGTACTGGCAGAAACAATTACTCCGACGGCGAGGACACTGTCATTACCTGTTCCGGCGCATAGCGAGCATCACGAAACCATGTGAAGATCAGATTGGCATTCACCGCATAGCGCAGCGCAACCTGGGCAACCGAAACACCCGGTGCAGTCGTCTGGAAACAGATCGACCGCTCTCGTCATCCGTCCAGAGCCGCTTCGTCCGCCGCGCCACGCCATCACGGAAGTACCTCTATCCATCGCGGACACTTTCTCACACTCTTAAATCGCAGCGGGGCGGTCAGACCGGACGCTTACGAAACACTTCTGCTGACTACCTCTGGAGCAGCAAGCCGAGCCTCTCCGCCCGCTCGAGCAGCATCTTCACGGATGACGGCTGCCAGCTTGTCCGCCCGCGGGGCGTGCGCTCGCGCATCGCCTCCAGCCGGGTGCAGATCGCCTGAAGCGTGATGTCGGGGTC
>JBATDO010000395.1:0-10178 GCA_049663505.1 Sphingorhabdus sp. | reverse complement strand
CACTGGATACCGCGTTTACTGGCGCCGCGCCGACCAGCAAGGGTGGGAGCAAAGCAGTGAAGTTCAGGGCCTGGAATCTACATCGACACTTCTCAAGGGTTTGATCGTCGATGATCATTTCGTGGGAGTTTCAGCAACCGATTCCGATGGCAACGAGAGTATGATTACTTTTGCAGGCCTGCCCGCGCGCCGCTAAACCAAAAAGGGCGCGGACTTTACAGACCGCGCCCTTGAGGATTACTCCCGGGTGTATTCAGGAAACATCGGTGTTGGATCGGGTAACACCCAACGAAAATATGCCCGTTGTCTAATATCAGGCGACCAAAGGCTGTTCCATGTCATCAAGATCACGAAGCACATAACCTCGGCCCCATACGGTCTCTATGTAATTTTCACCCATGCAAGCCAGTGACAATTTCTTGCGCAGTTTACAGATGAAAACATCAATGATCTTCAGCTCAGGTTCGTCCATGCCACCATATAGGTGATTCAAGAACATCTCCTTCGTGAGGGTGGTGCCCTTGCGGAGCGAGAGCAGTTCCAGCATTGCATATTCCTTGCCGGTCAGATGTACGCGACTTCCATCGACTTCGACGGTTTTGGCATCGAGATTGACAGCAAGCTTTCCGGTGCGGATAACCGATTGGGAATGTCCCTTGGAACGGCGGACAACTGCATGGATGCGGGCGACAAGCTCTTCTCGGTGGAAGGGCTTGGTCACGTAATCGTCGGCACCAAAACCGAACGAGCGCACCTTTGAATCCATTTCACTGATGCCCGATAGAATGAGCACTGGTGTCTGCACCTTGGCGACCCGCAATTTTTTCAGCACATCGTAGCCGTGCATGTCAGGAAGGTTGAGGTCGAGCAATATGATATCATAATCATATAGCTTACCCAGATCGAGGCCCTCTTCGCCCAAATCGGTTGTGTAGACATTGAAACCCTCGGTCGCGAGCATCATCTCGATGGCCTTCGCAGTCGTCGGTTCGTCTTCAATCAAAAGCACACGCATTGGGCAAGCCCCTCTTTACCAATTGCAACCCCAACGTCTGTTCCGCGATCGATCGCAAGGCAGTCGTTGGTATTCATTAACCATAAGGGGAATGAACTGAAAAGGTTAATTTCATATTAACATAGAGATTCCGGCGAGTCGCGCGGGCCGATATTGTCCAAAAGCGACTCATTTCCGCGGCTTTGGAGTCATTTCAGCAGCCGGCATTTTTTTTAGACTTTTTTTGCGTCGGGCGACACATTCTGCTCCCAATTGGCCTATTTTTGATTTTTTTGACTAATAGTTGAAAGCAGCACTGTGTCGTGATCATTAACTTTTCGCCGGTTGGGACAGTTGCTTCGATTAGCACTGACATGCGAGTTGCCGCTTGCTGGAAAGCGAGCAACATGCTTTAAATGATCCTGTATCAGGGGACGACGCTATGAAGAAGAGAGCAATAAACCTGCTTCAAGGCTTCGTCGTGGCTGCACTTATGCCAATCGGACAAGCGCACGCTGCAAATAGCACACCGCGCCCAGACCAGCTCGAGTTTCGGGAACTTTACCGGGAACTGGTCGAGACTGATACCACCCTGTCGTCAGGCAGTTGTACACTTGCCTCAGAGCGAATGGCTGCTCGGCTGAAATCGGCAGGATTTGCCGATGGGCAGATTACGCTATTTGCCACTGCTGAAAATCCCAGGGAAGGCGGCCTGGTAATTGTCTATCCGGGCTCGTCTGCCTCGGCAAAGGCGATACTTCTCATCGCGCATATTGATGTGGTCGAAGCAAAGCGGGCCGACTGGACGCGCGAGCCGTTCAAGATGATCGAAGAAAACGGCTATTTTTATGCACGCGGCACAGCTGATAACAAGGCCATGGCAGCAGTGTGGGTCGACACGCTGATCCGATTCAAGAAACAGGGTTACAAGCCTGGCCGCACCGTGAAGGTTGCTCTTACTTGTGGGGAAGAAACAAATGGGGCGTTCAATGGCGCCGAATGGCTCGCAGCCAACAGACGCGAACTTATTGATGCAGAATTTGCGCTGAACGAAGGTGGTGGAGGTGATAGTGACGGCAAGGGGAAGGTGATTGGCCAATCGGTCCAGGTCGGCGAAAAGACTTTCGCCAATTTTCGGCTCGAAACGCGAAACCCTGGCGGCCACAGCTCTTTGCCCGTCCGAGACAACGCCATTTACCAACTGGCGCGGGCTCTCAACCGCATCGATGAACATGAGTTTCCCGTTGAAATGACCCCAACCACGCGCAGCTATTTTGCGCGTGCAGGTGCCGCGCGAGGCGATGACATCGGGAAGGCAATGGCAAGGCTCGCAGCCGATCCGAGCGACAAGGCCGCTGAGCAAATCGTGAACACCGAGCGATTCCTCCACTCCAGCTTACGCACTACCTGCGTTGCAACACTGCTTGACGGGGGACATGCTGCCAATGCGTTGCCACAACGCGCAGGTGCAAACGTGAACTGCAGGATTTTCCCCGGCCATTCTATCGAGGAGATCGGAGCCGAACTTTCGAGGATTGTGGGTGACGCAGGCGTAACGGTCACGGCGCTTCCACCTATTCGCCCTGCCCCTCCTGCACCGGCACTTGATCCGATGGTTATCGGTCCGATGGAGAAAGTGGCGGAGAAATATTTTCCGGGCGTGCCGGTCATACCCTCGATGGCGACCGGCTATACTGATGCGACATTTCTCGGAGCCGTCGGCATCCCGACCTATGGCATTCCCGGGATGTGGGGTGACCCTGACGGGAACGGCGTCCACGGCCTGAACGAACGCATGGAAGTACGTTCTGTCTATGTGGGTCGGGATTATATGTTCGACCTTGTAAAGGCATATGCAGATTGATCTTCACCACTGAAGACGCTGCATTGCGGCGCGGACCAAGGTCGTGCCCGCTTGGCGCGCGACGGCGTGAAATGCGGTTTATTCGTCCTTAACCACTATCAGCTAAACATGGTGTTCGACCGTGTCAAAGTGGCAAGAAGGCAATGTTCCTATCATGATCAAGCTGGATCGCATCGCCGCGAGAAAGACGCTCGCAGTTGTCATTCCGTGTTTTCGTGTGAAGGCGCATGTGCTCGACGTGATCAGTCGCATCGGGTCTGACGTGTCGATGATTTTTGTCATCGACGATGCCTGTCCTGAAAATTCTGGTGAGCATGTCATTGCGCACGTCAATGATATGCGTGTGCACGTGCTTTTTCATCACAAGAACAAAGGGGTAGGTGCTGCAGTTATGACTGGATACCGCGCAGCCATGGAAGCCGGGGCAGACATAATCGTCAAGGTCGATGGTGACGGCCAGATGGACCCAGCGCTGATCCCGGTCATCGCAAGGCCTGTCATCGATGGCCGGGCTGATTATGCAAAGGGCAATCGCTTCCATTCAATTTGGAATGTCCGACAGATGCCAAGGATACGTTTGTTCGGCAATGCTGCCCTGTCGTTCATCACGAAGTTTTCAAGTGGCTACTGGAGCGTTTTCGATCCAACCAATGGCTTCACCGCGGTGCACGCCGAAGCGCTCAAGCGCATCGAGTTTTCGAACGTCTCGGAACGCTATTTTTTCGAATCCGACATGTTGATTAATCTGGGTAATGCACGCGCAGTAGTGTGTGATGTTCCAATGGCGGCGCAGTACGGCAACGAGCAAAGCAACCTCAGGGTCGGACAGGTCATAGGCCAGTTCTTCAGCAAGAACGTGAAGGAACTGGCAAAGCGAATACTCTACACGTATTTCATGCGCGATTTCAGCCTCGCGTCGGCGCAGTTGTTGCTCGGAACAATATTCCTGATCTTTGGCAGCATGTTTGGTGCATGGGGATGGTCCCAGTCGGTTGCATCAGGTCAGACAGCCACGACCGGGACAGTGATGATCGCTGTCCTACCGATCATACTCGGATTTCAGATGTTGCTCTCGTTTCTTGGCTTCGACATGACCAACGAACCCAAGATTCCAATACAGCCGCAGCTGACGTTCAGCGATTGGGCACAGGCTAGCGCACTTGCAGACCTTGCAAGACAGAATACCAGCAGCTCGCAATGAATCAGGGTCTTTTTCACCAAATGATGCGCTACTGCCTTGTCGGAGGAGTCGTATATTTTTGTGATTTCATGGTTTTTGCCAGCATGATGTGGCTATTTCCTGGCGCCTATCTCCTGGCAAATATTCTCGGCAGAACAAGTGGGGCCCTTCTCGGCTTCATTCTCCACCGATCCTACACCTTTTCATGGGAGCACAAGCACAAGGCAAGCCGACAAGCACTTGCATATCTGCTCCTATTTCTAGGAAACCTAGGCGGATCAAGCGCGCTACTGTGGCTTCTGGTCGATGTTGGGCACGCCAATGCGTTTGTCGCCAAACTGCTCGTCGATGCCTTGATAATCGCCATGTCGTTCGTAGCGGGGCGGCTTTGGGTCTACAGGCCAGCATGAGCGCCTCAGCATTGCCCTGGCTAAACGTCGGTCGCCGTGGACTGTGGCTCGCGCTTGTCCTGTTTGGGCTGCTGGTCGGCGCCGGATGGGTCGGTTTTCTTGCCTCTGATGACGTGACATACGCGATCGGTGCCTATGGCTGGATCGAGCAATTCCCGTTCGTCGGAGGACATGGCACGATCCGCTACCCAATCACGATCCCAATGGCGCTGTCGTTCACTGCACTTGGCGAAAACGAATTTGCTATGGTGTTGCCGAGCCTTGTCTACATGCTGGCATTCCTTGTTCTAGCATGGCACGTGATCCGCTCAGCTGCAGGCTCGCTTGCCGCGACATCTGCACTTATTGCCCTCGCCTTTTCCCCACTTCTTGTTATCCAGGCGAGCATCGCGAGTGTCGATATCGTCGAAATGGCGTGTCTATTTGCCTCGGTTTTTCTGTTTTGGCGCTGCCTTGACCATGGCCCACGCGCAGGCACGCTGTTTGCAGCCGGTGCAATGGCAGGACTTGCGTTTCTGACACGTGAAACGGCGATCTTCATCGTCTTGTTCTTCGCAGTGCTGTTCCTTTTCGGGCACCGCTTTGGTCGCGGCCATTATCTCTGGATTGCAGCAGGCTTTTTAGCAATTTGGGGAATAGAAATTCTCTATCTCTGGGCGATGACCGGTGACCCGCTCTACCGCGTTAACATCTCGCTTCACCATGATTCATCGATAGACCGATCTATCGATGTGGCGGGTAACACTGTGATCCATCCGCTCGTTGACCCACTGCTCGTTTTGCTCGTCAATCAGGAGTTCATGGCACTGTTCTTCATAGCATTCCCATTGGGAACCTGGCTGTGCCTCAGCCGATCGATCGATCCACGGACCCGGCATTTCGCGCGCATACTCGCCCTATTCGGATTTACCTGGTTCCTATGTGCGGCGGCTGCGCAAAAGCTGCTGCCGCTTAACCCGCGCTATTTCATGATCACAACCGCAGTTGCATGCATATTGACAGGTATCGGCCTGGCACAGCTCGCCGGTTCGGCACGGCCGCGTTTGCATTTCCTTGCCATGTCGTTGGCAGCCTTGCTCCTGGGGGGAAATCTGCTGGGCATATATCTCGAGAACAAGGACAGCCTTTTTGGGCCTCGACAGTTGGCGGCCATCGCGGCAGCCAGGCCCCATGACAATTTTGCAACCGATCCGATGACGCGTTACCGGGCCGACATGCTTCTAAAATGGGGGGGTGCGCAGTCACGCGTGACCGATACACCTCCTGGTGCAGGCGATCTATTTTTCTATAATCCAGCCTTTGCGACAGCCGCCAATTTCAAGATGCCTCCCGGGCAGGTGCGACTGTTCCAGCCACCTGCAAATGCCAAATTGCTCGCGCAATACGAGCCCACTCCAATCCTTCTCGCATCATGGATTGAAAAAATGGAGCTATCGGAAGCGCTACCTCAGGCCTTGTGGCATAAGCTGCGATATCGCCATCCGCCTGTCAGGCTATACCGCTTGCCCGCCGACCTGTCGGATCCAGTCGTTGAACCAGGAACTCGATCAAAGCGGTAACTCGCAGCGGGCGAATGCGACCAGGCGGCGTTAGGAGGTGGAGAGCACTGGGGGGAGATGCCCAATCTGCCAGTATCTCAACGAGTCGGCCGCTTTCCACATGAGGCATGCACAAAAAATCAGGTAGTTGGCCTATGCCCAACCCGCCACAAAGCGTTGCAATCATCGCGTCTCCGTTGTTGACACTCAGCTGACCTGCCACCTGGACTGAAACCTGTTGTTGACTGGAGTTGGTGAAGGTCCAGGTCTCCGGCCTGGCTGATAGCGAGTAGCGGATACACTTGTGCTCCGCCAACTGCGCGGGATGAGACGGCGTGCCATGCGTCTCAAGATAGGCGGGCGATGCAATCACCATCAGTCTGACCGGGCAGAGGCGGCGTGCCCGAAGTGAACTGTCGGGCAACGCTCCGACCCGCAACGCGATGTCAAACCCTTCGCCGATCAGGTCGACTCTTGCGTCGCTGAGATGCAAATCGACGCTGATACCAGGATAGATCGAGAGGAAATCGGCAATTGCCGGCGCCACGTGGCTAAGCCCAAAACTCATGGGCGCAGCTAAGCGCACCAGACCCACAGGCTCGACTGCATCTTCACGGGCAGCTTCCTCGGCAGCTTCGCCTTCAGCCAAAATGCGTCTGGCGTGTTCTAGAAGTTTCGATCCGCTCTCGGTAAGCGCAAGCCGACGCGAAGTGCGGTGGAACAATGGTGCCCCCAATTGTGATTCCAGTCGGGTCACCGCCTTTGATATCGTCGCCTTCGACAAACCAAGCATTGATGCCGCGCCCGTGAAGCTCTTTTGCTCGACGACGCATGCGAAGATGCCCCAGGCTTCAAAATCGGGAAGTCTCATATTAAGAAACAATATGTTTCTAACGTTTCTATTTCAATACCAATCTAATTGCCTATCTTCACTCCAAGAAACCTACATCCATTCAGGAGTGATCCACAAATGTCAGATGCCAGGACCAAAATCGATATTCGTCCATTTGCCTCTCTCGGCGCGGCCAACCACGGTTGGCTGGATGCCCGTCACCATTTCTCCTTTGCAAGCTATCATGATCCCGATCGCATGGCGTGGGGAAGCATCCGAGTTTGGAACGATGACACGATAGAGCCGCACACCGGCTTCCCCCCACATCCTCATGCCGACATGGAAATCATCACCTACGTCAGGACAGGCGCGATCACCCACAAGGATAGCCTCGGGAACGAAGGACGCACCGAAGCGGGCGACGTCCAGGTCATGAGTGCGGGTAGCGGGATCCGACACGCCGAATATAATTTGGAAAACGTCCCGACCACTCTTTTCCAGATCTGGATTTTGCCAAAGCGGACCGGCGGGGCACCCAGCTGGGGTGCAAAGCCGTTTCCCAAGGGCGTTAGTTCAGGATCTTTTCAAGTGCTTGCCAGCGGTTTTGCCGAGGACTTGAACGCCCTGCCCATTCGTGCCGATGCCCGGGTCCTGGGAGCCACGATCCGGGTTGGCGAAAGCGTGATCCATGAGGTCGGAAAAGGCAGGCATGCCTATCTGGTTCCAGCAACAGGTGTGATCGAGATCAACGGAGTACATGCCAACGCCCGCGATGGTGTCGCAATCAGCGAGGGGGTAATCACGATTACCGCGCTCGCCGACGCAGAAATCGTGCTCGTGGATTCTGAATAAGCCCCAATTTTTCCTGTCACAACTGCAAGGAAATTCTTGCCTGCCTTCAAAGGGATATGTCTCATGACCAAGATACTCGTACTCTATTACTCAAGCTACGGCCACATCGAGACCATGGCGCGTGCCATAGCTGAAGGAGCGCAATCGACAGGTGCTGTCGTATCGATAAAAAGGGTGCCCGAAACAGCGCCGATCGAAGTTGCTGAGGCAGCCCATTTCAAACTGGACCAGCCTGCTGAGATTGCCAATGTTGCTGAGCTCAAGGACTATGACGCCATCATCGTCGGCACCGGCACGCGCTTTGGCCGCATGTCGAGCCAAATGGCTAGCTTTTGGGACCAGGCAGGTGGCGTGTGGATGCGCGGCGAACTCAATGGCAAGGTGGGTGCCGCATTCACCTCCTCGGCCACACAGCACGGTGGCCAGGAAACGACCTTGTTCTCGATCATCACGAACTTGCTCCATTTCGGAATGCATATTGTTGGGCTGGATTATGGTTTCGCGGGCCAGATGCGCAACGACGAGGTGGTGGGAGGTGCACCTTATGGTGCGACCACCATCGCTAATGGCGACGGCAGTCGCCAGCCCAGTGAGACTGAGCTTGACGGGGCACGCTACCTTGGCAAACGCGTCGCACAGACCGCCGCCAAGCTAATCGCATGAGTCACACCTGATGCAACCCGCTTTTTTCCTTTCGCACGGGTCGCCGAGCATCCTAATGGGCACCAGTCCGGCGATGACATTCCTAGAGGGCCTGGCTGCGGAATTGAAGCACGCGCCGCGTGCGATCATAGTCAGTTCGGCTCATCATGACACAGTCATGACTTCGATCAGCTCGGGTCGATTTCCTTCGACTTTGCATGACTTTGGTGGGTTTCCCGATGAACTTTACGCCATGACGTATCCGGCACCCGGTTCACCGCAATTGGCGAACGATATCGCGACATGCCTGACCGCCGCCGGGATTGCCAACCAACTTGATGGAAACAAGGGGTTCGATCACGGTTGCTGGACGCCACTCATGCTTGCTTGGCCGAAGGCAGACATCCCGGTTGTGCAGGTGTCGATCAGTTCACAGGCCTCGCCTGAATGGCACTATGATTTGGGGTTAGCGCTTTCAGATTTTCGCAAGGACAATGTTCTTGTAATCGGTTCAGGCAGCATGACCCACAATTTGCCCGCATATTTCAACGGGTGTCACTCAGAAAATGCACCCCCACTCGATTGGGTAAGCCAATTTTCCTCGTGGATAGGAAATGCGCTGGCTTGTGGTGACACCGACGCAGTGCTGCACGCGATTGAATCTGCGCCGACAGGTAAGATCAACCACCCGACGATGGATCATATTTTGCCACTGTTTGTAGCTTATGGTGCAGGAGGCATAAAGACTGTCGCAAGGCAGATTCATGCCAGTACCAGCTTTGGTGTGCTCTCGATGGACGCATGGCGGTTCGACTAGCAATGGTGGAAAGCCCGTCAATGTAATGCTAGTGGCTTGAACCTATGGCCTACCAACTTCCTGAAGAACTGCTTGAAGAAACCTTTCTAGCCTCGACCGGACCAGGGGGCCAGAATGTCAACAAGGTAGCCACCGCCTGCCAGTTGCGAGTTGATGTTTTTGCACTGGGGCTCGAGCCTTATGCCTTTCGTCAGTTAAAGACACTTGCCGGAAGCAAGATGACGATTGGTGGCGAGTTGATCGTGACAGCGCGAAATCACCGCACTCGCGAAGCTAACCGTGAAGAGGCACGTGCGCGCATCATACAGCTCATTGACCGCGCCCATGTCCGCAAAGCCCGCCGCATCGCGACAAAGCCGAGCAAGGCTGCAAAGGCCCGGCGCATCGACACCAAAAAGGGGCGCGCAACTGTCAAGAAAAACCGTGGCAAGGTGAGTATCGACTGATAAGAACGAAGCCATGTATGAATTTGCCATCGATAACACTGCCCCGAAGGCAGAATTGTACCGCGAACTATTGCGATCAGCAGACGCGCTTACTGCAGACGAACCCGACGGCATTGCCAATATGGCCAACGTTGCAGCGCTCCTGTGGGAATATCTACCCGATGTGAACTGGACAGGTTTTTACAGGCTGGTTGGTGACGAACTCGTTCTTGGTCCCTTCCAGGGTAAAGCGGCATGCATCAGGATCAGTCTTGGCGAAGGTGTCTGCGGTTTGGCAGCGGCCTCTGGCAATACCCAGCTTGTTCTCGACGTCCATTCCTTTCCCGGCCACATTGCCTGTGATGCAAATAGCGCATCTGAACTCGTGGTACCGGTAAAGCGCGGCGGCAGGACAATCGCAGTCATTGACCTTGATAGTCCCTCTCCGGCCAGGTTTGATCGCGACGATGCCATTGGTATCGAGGCCCTGGCGACGATGCTTGCAAACCGAATCTGAATAAACTGCGCCATTTTGGAACAAGGCGTTGAACGTCAACGTAATTTACATTCAGGCAATTGGCCAAATCATCCAAAAAATGTTAATAGTCTTTTAACCACTTGCAC
>JBATDO010000394.1:0-5903 GCA_049663505.1 Sphingorhabdus sp. | reverse complement strand
GGGAAACACTGGCTTGGCCGATGGCAGCTATCACCGCGTGGACGCTGATGTTCTTTCGCGATCCAGCACGTGCCACGCCAACTGATGATCGTTTCATTGTAGCGCCCGCTGATGGATTAGTGACGCTCATAGAAGTGGTTCCGCCTCCTTTGGAATTGCGCGGTCCCGATGCGTTGGGCGATCAGCCCATGACCCGGGTTTCGATATTCATGAGCGTGTTTGATGTGCACATCAATCGCACTCCGATCCGGGGAACGATTAAACGAGTTGTTTATATCGCTGGCAAATTTCTCAACGCTGATCTGGACAAGGCGAGCGAAGAGAATGAAAGGCAGCATTTCCTTGTGGAGCGTAGTGATGGTGTCCGAATTGGCTTTACCCAGATAGCAGGCCTTGTTGCCCGCCGTATCGTGGCCTTTGTCAAGGAAGGCGACAGCGTGGCCAATGGACAGCGCGTTGGTCTTATCCGCTTTGGCAGCCGTGTTGATGTATATCTACCCCAAGGTACCTCGTCACGCGTAATCAAGGGCCAACGCTGTGTTGCAGGCGAAACCGTGATCGCAGAGATCGGTATCGACCAAGACCTGATTGCTATTAGTCACTGATGCGCCAGGATCCATCTCGCCCCGGTATTTCACTTCGGGCATTGGCACCCAATGCTGTCACAGCGATGGCATTGTGCACGGGATTGTCCGGTGTGTGGTTTGCCATGCAGGAACGCTGGGACGCGGCTCTGATTGCCGTAGTCGTAGCCGGTGTGCTCGATGCAATGGACGGACGTATCGCCAGACTGCTCAAGGGTGAAAGCCGATTTGGAGCAGAGCTTGATTCGCTGTCTGACGTGATTGCATTCGGCGCTACTCCCGCGCTCATCCTATATAGCTGGGCGCTGCAGCACATGCCCCGTTTTGGCTGGACTATTTGCCTTTTCTTCGTGTTATGTGCTGCTTTGCGGCTTGCGCGTTTCAATGCACGTATCGACAATGACGATCAACCGCACAAGTCAGCCGGGTTTAATACGGGTGTGCCGTCTCCTGCCGGTGCAGGGCTTGCCCTGCTTCCCTTGGCGATTTGGCTTGAGACTGGAGCGCAATGGGCACAGGATTATCGCCTCATTGGGCCATGGATACTGCTTTGTGCAGCGCTCATGATTTCCAACGTCGCAACCTTCAGTTGGTCTTCGCTTAAAGTCCGGCCTGCGTGGCGGTTTTTGGCGCTCGCGGGCGTTGGATTAATAGCAGCCACGCTGATAGCTGCGCCTTGGGTCGCGCTGATCATCATCAGTGGTGTTTATGCCGGTCTCATTCCCATAAGCATGCTGAGTTATGCGAAGATAAAGCGTTTGCGTTAGGTTGCAGCACAAGCGACTTGACCCTGGCTACTTCGAGGCTATGTTCCTTTTTCGTTCTACTTTGGGGATGGCGCCTTGGATCCGTTGATTGTTATAATAATCGTCATTCTTGCAATGCTCCTCGGCCTGGCGCTGGGTTGGGTGACGGGCGTAAAAAGTACCAGAACAGGGAGTGAAGCCAGCCTGCAGCTCAGGTCAATGCTCGAAACAGCCATCGGAGAACGCGATAGCGCTAAGGATCGGTTGGCCCGGATTGAAACTTCCTTGGAAGAGCGTGAAAAGTCCTTCGAAGATCAACTGCGTGCACTTGCGGATGCAAAGGAAACCCTGTCATCGCAATTTGGGGAAATTGGTCAAAAGCTGCTTGGAGAAGCCCAAGCTGCCTTTTTGCAGAGAGCTGATGAACGTTTCCACCAAGCAGGAGAAAAAAACGAGGAGCGTTTGAAGCTTCTCCTTGCCCCAGTGGGTGACAAGCTCAAGGCCTATGAAGAGCAGGTTGGCAAAATCGAAAAAGATCGTTCTGAAGCCTATGGCACCCTGACTAGTCTGATTGACCAGATGCGCACCGGGCAAGAGCGCGTATCCACAGAGACAGCCAAGCTCGTCAGCAGCCTTCGCAATGCGCCAAAGGCGCGGGGGCGGTGGGGGGAGCAGCAACTGAAGAACGTATTGGAAAGTTGCGGATTATCAGAGCATGTCGACTTCGTGACAGAAGCCAGTGTCGACACATTAGAGGGGCGTTTGCGGCCTGATGTCATCTTGCATGTCCCTGGAAATCGCAAGCTCGTGATCGATGCAAAAGTCTCGCTTAACGACTATCAGGACGCCTTCGACGCAGGCGACGAGGAGTTGCGCATGGTAGCAATGGCGAGGCATTGTGCATCGATGAAAAACCATATCGATGGGCTGTCCCGCAAGGCCTATTGGGACCAGTTCGATGAAGCACCTGACTACGTGATCATGTTCGTACCTGGCGAGCATTTTCTGGCTGCTGCTTTGGAACACGAACCGCAATTGTGGGATTTCGCGTTCGAAAAACGTGTTTTGCTGGCAACGCCAACCAATCTCGTGGCGATCGCGCGTACAGTTGCAGGGGTTTGGCGCCAGGAGGGCTTGGCGCGGGAAGCCAAGCATATTGGCCAATTGGGCAAGGAGATGTATGACCGGATTGCTGTCGCGTCGCAGCATCTCAAGTCTGTCGGCTCTGGACTGAACTCCGCTGTTAACAATTACAATAAGTTCGTTGGAAGCTTTGAGCGCAACGTCATGTCAACCGGACGGAAATTTGCCGAGCTGAATATCGAGACGGGAAGTCGTGCTCTTGAAGAATTGTCACCTGTAGAAGCGCTGCCGCGCTATGGGAACGACGCCGAGCAACCGTTGCTTAATGAAACGCACGACGTTGCCAAATAGCTAAGGCGTTTGCTTTAGGATGACCTGATTTGCGTTATCATCTGATAATATCAAATGCCCTTCGACCGTAAATCGCTTGGTCAACGGGGCTTTTATCAATCTCAAGAACTGGTTTTCCTGCGCCGCTTGATTTTCGGGACACATCATTTTGGTGAGGGCAACATTTCCAATCCTGACCTTGTTACCGGATACTGAATATGGTCCGCTAAAGCGATTGCAGCCAACATTGCCGCTCACACGACCATCTGCAAACCGTATTTCGGTAGTGATATGCCCCAATACGGGTGCTTGTCCGATTGTCAGGATAGACCAAGACGTATCCTTGAGTGATTCGGGTGGGAGCGGACGGCCACCGCAGCCTTGAAATTGCTTTTCGTCGGCAATCACCAAAACGGTGTCCGCAAATCGCATGCCCGACATGTCGTCGACGCAAGAGCTGTAGGTAATATCAATCGTCAGACGGTCAGTTACATAGCGCATTCCGTTGAAAGACGGGCGTCCCTCAGGCGCAGGCACAGTGATCCGTGTTTGCCCGTAATCGCCTTCATAAACCACGTTCTGTGTATCTATTGTCACAATCCAGCCGGGTTCATTTCCGCGGGCGATATATTTGTCATTATGATCCAACCCAGATGGGCTAACTCTGACTGTCTGGCAGGATGCCAACATGGGAAGAGCGCAAATGGCCAGATAAAATGATTGTAGTCGAGCGATGCCAGTCATGCCTTATACTCCCGAATCTTCAGCAGTCGAAACTAGCAGTCCTTAATCAAGTTGGAATTTCGAAATTGATTCAAGACTTCATAGGCCATCACTGCAGTGGCCACAGCCGCATTGAGACTGTCTGCTTTTCCTCTCATCGGCATTTTGACGAGTTGATCGCACTCAGCGGCATAGTCAGCGGGCAGACCCTGTGCCTCGTTGCCCGTCAATATAAAGCATGGTGCGTGATAAACTGGAGCCTGGTAGTCGTTCTGTGTCTCGAGACTTGTTCCTACCAACTGACCTTCGCCTTTGCGCAACCAATCAATGAAATCGCTCCAAGTTGCCGATACGATTTTCTGTGTAAATATGGCACCCATGCTCGCTCGCACGGCCTCAACGGAGAAGGGGTCAGTACAGTCATCAATCAATATCAACCCACCAGCGCCTACCGCGTCACCGGTCCGCAGCATTGTCCCGAGATTGCCTGGGTCCCGCATCGCTTGCGCCACGAGCCAGATGGGCGCGCTTGCGCGATCAACTTGCGCGAGCGTTGTCGAGTGGTCGGTATAAACGCCCACAACTGCCTGCGCGTTGTCCTTGCCAGATAGTTTGGATAATATTTCTGCACTGGTCTCGATGACATCCCCGCCATTTGCCAAGACGGCTTCCTCCAGCACGATTTCGAGTGCGTGCACGTCACGGCCCTTCACCCTGAACAACATTTCGGGTAAAAATCCAGCTTCACGCGCTTCGGTCATTATCCGCAGTCCTTCAGCCAGGAACTTTCGTTCGCGTTTCCGGTGCTTCTTGTCGCGTAACGCACGAACCTGTTTCACCAACGGGTTCGAAAATCCGGTGATCTCGCGGCGCATCAATCCTCGCCAAAACCATCCATCACAAGTCCGACCAGCTTTTCCAATGCCTTATCGGACTCGTCACCTTCCACGTGCACGATTATCTCGCTGCCTTTTGCGGCACCCAGCATCATCAAGCCCATGATCGATGTACCGGTCACGAACTGACCATCCTTTTCAACCTCTACTTTCAAGCCGTCAGGAAGGCGACTGACGAAGGTGACAAATTTGGCACTGGCCCTCGCGTGAAGCCCTTTTTGATTGACGATGGTCACCAGACGGCTGATGCGGCTCATTTCGAAGCTTCCAATACTTCAGAGGCAACGCTGATATATTTACGACCAGCCTCTCGAGCGGCTGCCACGGCCTCGCGTACTTTCATGTTCTTGCGCGCGCTGTCGAGCCGAATGAGCATCGGCAGATTTACACCCGCTATCACCTCGACGCGACCGGCATCCAGCAGCGAAATCGAGAGGTTTGAAGGCGTGCCGCCGAAAAGGTCGCTCAATATGATTACGCCGTTGCCAGTGTCCACCTGCTTGATCGCTGCTGCGATTTCCTTGCGTCTGCTTTCCATATCATCGCGTGGACCAATACAGACCGTGGCGATCTGCTGCTGCGGCCCGACCACATGTTCAAGAGCAACCAGAAATTCTTCTGCAAGCCTGCCATGAGTGACCAAAATCAAACCGATCATGTTCAACTGCTACCCTGTTTATCTTTTGATTCGTGTTCTTGACCATTGCCCGCTGCACCTTCCAGCGCGTCAACTGGCCGTGACGTGAGGTTACGGTGTGTGACCGTGGGCGAAAATCCTGCATCGCGCAACCATTTGCCGAACTGTTCGGCCACGTGCACCGATCTGTGACGCCCGCCAGTGCAACCAAAGGCGATATTGACATATGCTTTTCCCTGCGCGTCATAGAGCGGCAGCAGATATAGAATCAGATCGCGGATCTTGTTTACTGCCTCGAGAAATGCAGGGTCGGCTTCGACATAGTTCGAAACGGCTTTATCCAGACCTGTCAATGGGCGAAGGTCGTTATCCCAATGAGGATTGCGCAAGAAGCGCATGTCGAACACCATGTCAGCATTGTGGGGGACTCCGCGCGAATACCCAAAGCTTGTAATTGTAATCGTTGCATGCGGCGTTGCTTCACTACTGAACCTCTGACGGATGTCGTTCTGCAGGTCATTTGCTGACAACTTACTGGTATCGATAACGGTCTCTGCCCAACGCCGCAGTGGTTCCATCATCATGCGTTCTTGCGCGATCCCGTCCATTGCAGGGCGATCCTGCGCCAAGGGGTGACGTCTGCGCGTCTCTGAGTAGCGCCGTTCAATTTCGATACCTGTACAATCCAGAAACAGCGTCATAATGCTGAGGTCAGGGCGTTTGCGAAGCTGCTTGATTTGCCTGATCAAGGCCTCGGCGTTGAATCCTCGCGTTCTGCTGTCAAAGCCAAGGGCAAGTGGCACCTTTGGCGTGTCACGACCTTCGGCCCCTGGGATATCGAGCAAGGGGCCGTCTAGGCGGATCGGAAAATTGTCGACGGCCTCCCAGCCTATGTCCTCTAGAG
>JBATDO010000393.1:0-1603 GCA_049663505.1 Sphingorhabdus sp. | reverse complement strand
GGGGCCAGACCAGTGCGGTTGCCAACCCGAAAAATATGTGTGTCTACGGCAAATGTTTCTGCACCAAATGCTGTATTCATGACGACGTTTGCAGTCTTGCGTCCGACACCTGGCAATGCCTCGAGTGCGGCACGGTCTGATGGAACAGTCCCGCCATGATCACGAACGAGTTTCTCAGACAGCGCGATCACGTTCTTGGCCTTCGCGTTAAACAGGCCAATCGTCTTGATATGCGATTTCAGTCCTTCCTCTCCCAAGGCAACCATCTGTGCGGGCGTCTTGACCGTGGCAAACAGTGCGCGCGTTGCCTTGTTAACGCCGATGTCCGTCGACTGTGCAGAACACACGACTGCCACGAGCAACTGGTAAACATTGCCGTATGCCAACTCGGTCTGAGGATCAGGATTAGCCTCCGCGAGTCGCCGATAAAATTCGAAGATGTCTGCCTTTTTCATTTTTCTTTATGGCTCCAAGTTTTGCCAACATCCAATTGCGTTTTGGACGTCTGGACCTAATGTCTGGGCGATCAAATCGAATTTCCAAACAACTGCGACCCAACATGACACGAATTCGCCAAATTTCTCCAAGCTGGCCGCTTCTGCTTGGCGCGATTACCGTTTCGGTCCCAGCACAAGCGATCGCAGGCATTAACTCCCCTATCATACCCTTTGAAGTGAGCAAAATGACCGAATATTCCATACCTGGACAGACAGACGATGATCATCTCTACTTGGAAGAGGTGCTTGGAAAACAGGCCATTGCTGAGGTCAAGCAATGGAATGCTCGCACCCTGGACCGGCTGACTGCAGACCCACGCTTTTCGATCATGGAAGCCGAAGCTCTGGAAATTCTCAACTCCAAGGACAAGATACCCTATGTGGCCTATCGTCGCGGTGAAGCGCATAATTTCTGGCAGGATACATCGGCCGTTCGAGGAATTTGGCGCAAAACAACGCTCCAAAGCTTCCTGTCGGACGATACGAAATGGGAGACGGTGCTCGATATTGACGCATTGGCAAAAGCTGAAGGCAAAAACTGGGTTTACAAGGGCAATGGTTGCCTGAGCCCTGATTACGAACTCTGCATGGTCAGCCTCTCCGACGGAGGCAAGGATGCTGTTGTTCAACGCGAGTTCAATGCAAAAACCAAGAGCTGGGTAGAAAATGGCTTTCAAACCAGCGAATCGAAAGGCGGCACCAGTTGGCTGGACAAGGACACACAAATTGTGGGGGTGGATTTCGGGCCAGGAACAATGACCGAATCCGGCTATCCGATGACGGCGCGAATCTGGCAACGCGGCAAGCCACTGGACCAAGCTGATGAATTCATGCGCGGCGAGCCCGGCGATGTAGCCTTGTGGGCGGGCGTGCATGAGCGACCTGACGGTAGCCGCGAGATCATGGTTACGCGTGCCCTCACATTCTACGATAACGAGTTTTATTGGGTGCCTCGAAATGAGAGGGAGCTGCAAACACCGGTTCGGTTTCCCGTGCCATCAAAGTCGAGCCTCGGAAGTGAATTCAAGGGGCAGATGATCCTTTCATTGAACGAGGACTGGCGTGAATACAAAAGCGGTGATCTTGTGAGCTTCCCGCTTGATGAC
>JBATDO010000392.1:0-7394 GCA_049663505.1 Sphingorhabdus sp. | reverse complement strand
TTGCCGACCAGCCCATTGATGGATGACGTGTTGACGATGGCTCCTTTGCCCTGTTTCTGCATGACTTCGGCCTCCTCGCGCATGCACATCATCACGCCCGTGAGGTTGATCGCAAGACTTTTAGCCCAGATATCATCCTGATACTCGTCTGCCATCATCGAATTAATGCCTGCATTATTGTGTGCAAAGTCGAGCCGGCCATATTCTGTGACCGCGCGAGCGACGAGTGCCTTTACCTCCTCACCAATCGAGACATCGCAACGCTGAAATACGGCTCTTCCTCCTGCACCTGCAATGAGGGCCACTGTTTCCTCGCCTCCTGCTTCATTAACGTCGGACACAACAACGGCAGCACCTGACGATGCAAAGGCAATGGCGGTCGCCCGACCAATTCCACCGCTTGCCCCGGTAACCAGGGCAACCTTGCCATCAAAACCATAATTCATAAACTATCCTTTCCTTGATTTGCGTAGAAATATGCATAGTGTGTAACGCAAAGAGCGGTCAGCCGCACCCTAAAACTCAGAGATTCGAATGAACGACTTGCTTTTTACTCCTGTTACACTGGGCGACATTACCCTGTCTAATCGCATCGTGATGGCGCCGATGACACGCGACCGGGCAGGGCCTGGGGATATTCCAACGTCGCTCATGGTGGAATACTATAGACAGCGCGCCGGTGCAGGCCTGATCGTCACAGAAGGCGTGCAACCATCCAGGGTCGGCAAGGGCTACTGGCGAACGCCCGGTATCTGGTCTTCGGAACAAGTCGAGGGGTGGCGCAAGGTCGCAGACGCAGTTCACGCCGAAGGCGGCCGAATTGTCATGCAGATCATGCACTGTGGCCGCGTCGTCGTGCCTGCCAATCGGGGCTATGATGCCGAGATCATTGCTCCATCGGACTTGCCTTGTCCGGACAAGGTACCTGGGCCCGACGGCGTGCCTGCAACATGTGGACAGCCACGCGAGATTGCCAGCGACGAGCTGGGCGCCTTGGCGGACGAGTTTGCAGCCTCCGCACGCAACGCACTATCTGCTGGAATGGACGGAGTAGAACTGCATTGCGCGAGTGGGTATCTCCTCAACCAGTTCCTAAACCCTGCAAGCAACAAGCGAGACGATGCATATGGGGGGAGTGCCCAAAACCGCGCGCGCTTCCCGCTCCTGGTGCTCAAGACAATGGCCGCCGCAATCGGGGCAGGGCGAGTGGGCTTTCGAATATCGCCCGGCAATCCCTATAACGGTATGGATCCGTCGGACCCGGCAGCGACATTTGCGCCCTTCATCAGAGGTGCGAATGACCTGGGACTTGCTTATTTGCACGTTGTTGACATGTCCCTTCCGGACCTGGACACCTTGGGAATGATACACGAGAACTGGTCAGGCCCAGTCATTACCAACAACAACTTGCGCGCCGACAGTGCACGCATGATATTGGAGAGCGGGACGGCTGATGCTGTGTCCTTTGGCAGGGCTTTTATCGCAAATCCCGACTTGGCCAGTCGCATCCGCACAGGGGCGCCCCTGGCAAAGCCAGATTATGCACATCTCTATACCGGTGAAGAACGCGGCTATACCGACTATCCGGCGCTGGTATGAACACGAAAGCGCTCACAGGAAAGCGTGCAGTCGTAACAGGTGGCGGAGGCGGCGTAGGGCAGGGGATTGCCAACAGGCTGGCTGAAGCCGGGGCCGAAGTCGTCATCGCAGAATTTGACACGCTCTTGGGGCAAGCGGCGGCCGACCATATTGTCGCACGCGACGGCAAGGCACGCTTCTTGCCCGTGGATGTGACCGACAAGGCGAGCCTGCTGGCAATGCTGCACGAATCCGGACCGGTGGACATCCTTGTCAACAATGCCTGGCGCGGAACTGGCCAGCACAGGGTCGAGCACAAGACCGACAAGCAGTTCGACCTGGCCCTGAAATTCGGCCCATATGCGGCCCATTGGGCGATGACGGCAGTATTTGCGCACATGAAGGCACAGCGCTGGGGACGGATCATTTCGATTGCCTCGCTCAACGGTGTCAACGCCCACATGGGAACCGCAGATTACAACCTGGCGAAGGAAGCCTTGCGTTCCCTGACACGCACCGCGGCGCGCGAATGGGCTCCCTATGGCATCTGCTGCAACATCATATGCCCTGCGGCCATGGCGGAATCGACCCGAAGGGTAATGGCAGCCCAGCCGGGCATGATCGAGCAAATCAGTGCCGCCAACCCGATGGGCCGATTGGGAGATCCGGACAGCGACATCGGCGGCGTCGCTTTGTTCCTTGCAAGCGATGACGCACGCTATGTGACGGGCAATACAATCTATGCAGACGGAGGTGGGCACATCAACGGCGTGTCCTGGGCTCCGCAGCTCGACGACAGCGAGGCAGAAAAGGACACATGCTGACGTGCAGGCACAAGTGAACTTCGACTTTTCAGGCGCTCATGTGCTCGTGACAGGTGGAACAAGCGGAATTGGCGCCTCAATCAGCCACGCCTTTGCAGCAGCAGGCGCTAACGTCACGATAACCGGGACAAGGAAGGCTGCAAGTGACTATGACGCTGATCTTGGTCTCTTTCGTTTTCTGTCGATGGATGCAGAAGATGTTTCGAGCATTGATGCAGTGGTCGCGCAAATGCCGAGATGTGATATTCTCATCAACAATGCCGGGGCGAGCTTTTACCCCCTGGGGTTAGACGAGCGTGATCCGGACGTGTTTGACCGCGCTTTGCGTATCAACCTCTCTGCACCCTACCGCCTTATCCAGGGGCTTTTGGACAGGCTGGCTGAGAGCCCGCTTCCGGGAGGCGGCTGTGTTGTCGGGATCGGTTCAGTTACAAGTGTCATGGGAATGGCACAAACGCTCGGTTACGGGGCAGGCAAGACAGGATTGCTCGGGATAACCCGCGGGCTGGCCGTTGATCTCGGGCCAAGGGGCATTCGCATCAACATGGTGGCGGCCGGAATGGTCGAGACACGCATGACCGCAGCGGTGTTCGAAGGATCGGAATGGCTTGCACCCACCGTTGCCAGGACCCCGATGGGACGACTTGGGCAACCTGAAGACGTAGCAGGACCAGTTCTCTTCCTATGTAGCCGCAGCGCCGGGTGGATAACCGGGCAATTGCTGATGGTCGATGGCGGATACTCGATCCATGGCTGACAGGTTGCAACCGGATCGCCGGGTTTTCTACGCCGGCACGCGGCAGGGTACACCGCTACTGGACCGGATCCGTCCGGTGCGTGATGCCGGTTTCACGGCGATGTCTGTCTGGCCGGGTGACGTGAAGGGCGTTGACAGGTGCGAGTTGCGCGCGGCGCTTGATGCAGCAGGCATGGTCCTGACTGACCTGGAGTTGATTGGCAACTGGTTGCCCGGTCACCAGCACTCGTCGGGGGCGTTTGCCCAAATTGTTCGACCCACGACAGCGCAAAAACTGCTTCCGCTCGCCGCAGAATTGGGAATTTCTACCGTGTCCGTTGTCGAGTTGCTTGGTCTTGACTGGGATGGACAAGTGATGGGAAAAGCCTTTGCCCAGCTTTGTGACCAGGCGGCAGATCACGGTGTCCGTCTTGCGATTGAATTCGTGCCGACAGGCGCGATTGCCGATTTTGCGCGAGCATTGGAACTGGTCGAGCGCGCAGACCGATCCAATGGGGGTATAATGGTCGACAGCTGGCACTTTTTCCGTTCCGGATCGTCGCTAAGCCAGCTTGCCCAGTGTCCTGGTGACCGCATTTTTTCAATCCAGTTGAATGATGCAAAGGCCACAGCAGAAGTCGATTTGAACGTGGGAATGATGCACAGGTTGCTACCAGGTGAAGGGGAGCTTGACCTGCCTGGCCTGATTTCAGCGCTCGCGGCGACCGGGACGATTGCCCCGACCGGCATAGAGACCTTCAGCGCTCGACTAGATGCGATGGACATGCGCGAGGCAGCGCAAGAATGCGCTACCTCGCTTGAACATTATCTCTAGGCATTTGGCCGATTAGCCGACTGCACGAAGCCTTGCCTCGCTGTCGGTCGGAGTGCTGTTTGACGATGCATAATAGCGTTCATACCATTTGCGGAACTGGGGGATAGGTCCGTCCCCTTCGCAGATAATCGGGTTGGCTTGATATTTCATCCGGTCCCATATGATCTTGTCCTGGTCGAGCTGCTTGCACACGTCGCGGATCAGAGCCTTCGCCACTCCAGATCCGGCCCCTTCTGCCTGAGCCTTGGGCTGGGTGAAGCCGTAGCGAACACGCAGCACATCTTCAGACACCGGTACGAGGCTCGCGACCAGCAGCGTTTCTGAAATGCCGCGAAATCTCACCCAGCTTTGTCCAGGCCCCATGGTGTCATAGCTGATAAGACCATCGACCATTCCTTTAGGTGTGCCCATCTGGGCTTTGACATCCGCACCGCGCCCCCACTCGCCCCAGCGCAGTTCGGCGTCAGGCAAACCGGCCGTCCCGTGAATATACTGGAAGTGGGCAACATCGACACCGTTTTCCGCCATGTTCTGGATTGAACCATAGACCGTCCACTCATGCATCTCGTAGGATGTCCAGTCTGGGTCACCATATTCTTCATGCACCACAACCTCCCACATCGGGCCGATGGCGGGATCAGGGTGATACCAGGTCCAGATCCAGCCATTCGCTTCTGCCACGTTCCAGGTTCGTGTACATTTGCGCTTCACTTGTGGTGGGATCGATTTGGAATAGGGAATATCCTTTACCACGCCTTCCTCGCCGTCATAGCGCCAAGCATGGAAAGGGCATTCGAGAAGGTTGCCATGGACCTTTCCACCCACACCCATATGGGCTCCGAGGTGTTTGCACCATGCATCCATGATGCGGACCTTGCCGTCCTCGCCCCGCCATATGGCGAGGTCCTTGTCAAAATAACGAAGGGCCTTCACTTCGCCTGCTGTAACGAAGTTGGTCTGTTCGACGGCGTACCAGCCAAAGGGATAGCCGATGTCCAGCCCACGTTCGGCGATGCTTGGACGGTCATCAAGGGGAGCGACGCGCCAGTCGATGAGATCCTGCCCTTTGAGCCTTTCCAGCAGTTGCCACACGGCAACTGGGGGTGTGCGCGCGTCGATTGCGTCTTTTGATTTCGTGGTCATATAGATGCTCCGTTCAGGCGGCCCTGGGTGCTGCACCCGGCCTCTTGTCTAAAGTGACGTGTATGCCGTTTACCCGGTTTTGGAACTCGGCTGCACGGGCGCGCGGATTATAGAACTGGCGATACCAGATCCGCTCTTTGTGGAACGGGCCATCATCGGGCACCTGCATGATGGTAATTGCGGGCTCCTTGTATTTCCACAGCTCAAAATCTTGCGCGAAGGCATCCAGGGCGACATCCTGATATGAGTGGGCCATGGACTCCTCGGCGCTGGTCGCGCGCTTGTCGGAAACCTTGACGGCCAGGGCGTACCATACACGCACCTCTCCATCTTCTACCGGCGTGTTGCAGATCATGATAACGCTTGGGTGCTGGCCTTGCATCTTGGACAACAGAATGCCAGGTCCAGTGTACCAGGTGTCGGTTTCGAGCAGGCCGCTGCCTTCAACCAATGTGCGGTGGCCCGATCCAAAGCGTTGCACAATCACGTGATCCCGAAACTCATTTTCGAAATATACGGCATCCTGACTGCCATGGACCGGCGCAAAATGGGCAAAATCCGCCATGTTGTCGAGGATTTCCTGGGGATGGATCGGGAGCGTTCCCAGGTGGTCCAGCCGCCAGCGCACCCAGCCTTCATTTTCCATGTCCCATTCGGCAAATTCGGGCAGATCAAAATCCGGCGCACCATTCTCTTCGTCATGCCACATCCAGATGCAGCCTGCTTTTTCCACGACCTTGTGGGACTTGATGCAGGCGGCTTTCGGCACACCGCGAGTGGAATAAGGGATGTCGTCGCACTGACCGTCCGCTGTGAAACGCCAGCCATGACCAGGGCAGCGGATGGAATCACCTTCCATTTGGTCGCCATCCTTCACGATGTAGGACGTTGTGTTGCGGGCGATATGGACCCGCATGTGCGGGCAATAGGCGTCAAGAAGGACAACTCGCCCGCTCTTGCCGCGATAAAGCACCATGTCGCGTCCAAAGAAGCGGACAGGCTCCGGCTTGTTTGCAACTTCATCTGCGGTTGCGATCATGAACCAGCCGCGCGGGAAGTCATGTTCGCCAAGGCCGTAATCAGCAGTTTTTGCCATGTTAATCTCCTCGGATCGGGCTCAGATGAAAGTATCGGTGTTGGGAAGGCCGAGCATAACCCCGCCCATGTTGCGGCCTGTTGCTGCCGGATTATTGGCTATGTGCGTGCGCCCGGTATGGATATCTGCAAATGCCCTGCATATCGGACCTGTGCGATAGACACCCATTGCGCCGCACGAATAAAACATGCGGGAAATGAGTTTTGCACAGCGATCCAGGATTTGGCCAGACTGGAACCTAAAGAGAAGCCGCTCGTCGAGATCAAGCGCTTCGCCCGCACGCGTCTTGTCCAGCAGCACTCCAAAATTGCGGTTGAGTATCGTTTTCATCTCGTCGATTGCAGAGGCCGTTTCCGCAATCACCATCTGCACGTCTGGGTCTTCTGCCGTGCGGTTGAAGGTGTTGCTGGAAACCCGGATCTTTGCGTAATCCACAAATGCATCGAGCGCGCCTTGCAATGCACCGATGGACGACGAGGAAACCGCGCGGACAAAGATTTGACCAAAGGGTAGCTTGAAGAGCGGCGCGTCATTTTGCTTCAGACCCGGGCTGGTCACTGCAAAGCCGTCCTTCGACCGGTGGGTCCGGTAAGCCGGCACGAAAGCATCTGTCACAACGACATCGTGGCTACCGGTGCCGCGCAAACCCAGCGTATCCCAATTTCGGTCCACTTCGAAATCGGCACGTGGAACCAGGAAAGTGCGGTAGTCGGGTGCACCGCCTTCGGGATCCGGGACGAGACCGCCGAGGAAAGCCCATTCGCAATGATCGACGCCCGAGGAAAATCCCCATCGGCCCGAGATGCGATATCCACCTTCGACGGGGGTCACTTGCGCGCGCGGCATGTAGGACGACGAAATGAGCGTCCCGGGGTCGTTGCTCCACACATCGGCCTGTGCTTGAGCGTCAAACAACGCGAGTTGCCAGTTGTGGACAGCGACTACGCCCAGTACCCAAGCTGATGACATGCACCCTTCTGCCACCTTCATTTGTACAGCGTAAAAGGCTTGCGGGTCCATTTCATAGCCCCCCCAGCGCTTGGGCTGCAGAATCTTGAAGAACCCTGCCTCCTGAAAGTCCCGGATTGTGTCCACAGGGATCTTGCAATCGCCTTCGGCCTGCAATGCACGCTCTTTGAGCGCAGGGATCATCGAGGTGGCCTTTTCAACAAGGTCAGTGAG